>JAGLOK010000064.1 GCA_023139005.1 Clostridiales bacterium
CGAAGGTCAAAACTGGGAAGCAGCTATGTTTGCAGCAAAAAAGAGTCTTACAAACCTTGTTGCAATACTGGACTACAATAGGGTACAACTCGATGGTACAGCAGAAGAAATCATGCCGCAAGAACCTATGGCAGATAAGTGGAAAGCATTTAATTGGAATGTCATACAAACCAATGGGCATGATGTAGAAGCAGTCACTGATGCACTTCATAAAGCATTTGAGTGCAAAGACAAACCATCTATTATCATCGCAGATACAGTCAAAGGCAAGGGAATATCCTTCATGGAAAACGATCATAAATGGCATGGCAAACCTTTGAATGAGGAAGACTATAACAATGCTATAAAAGAGCTTGAGGAGGTGCATCGTGGTGCGTAAAAAAGAAGCAATACGAGTTGCATACGGTAAAGCTTTAGCAGAACTTGGTATTCACAATAAAGATATCGTGGTATTGGATGCAGATGTGAGCTCATCCACGCAATCATTTTACTTTAACGAAAAACATCCTGAACGTTTCTATAACTTTGGTATCGCAGAAGCCAATATGGTAAGTGCATCTGCAGGTCTTGCGACAATGGGCAAAATACCATTTGTAAATACATTCAGCTTTCTTTTGTGTGAAAGAGCATTAGATCAAATTACAAGCAATATTGCGTACAATAACTTGAATGTGAAACTTGCTGCAAATTATGGCGGAATGTCGGCAGCCCCTGAAGGAGCATCGCATCATTCATTAACTGACCTGGCTATTATAAGAAGTGTGCCCAACATTGCTTTGGTTGTGATATCGGATGCTGTTCAAATGAGAAAAGCCTTACCAGTCATCGTAGAGCATGATGGTTCTATATATTTCAGGCTATGCAGAGCAGAAACCCCCATCGTTCATGAGGACAGCTTTGTATTTGAATTTGGTAAAGGGGTCACCTTAAGAGATGGAGACGATATTACACTCATTGTTACAGGAATCTTAGTAAGTAGAGTATTGGATGCGGCAGTAAAGCTTGAAGGTGAAGGCATTAGTGCACGCGTAGTCGAAATCCACACTATTAAGCCCTTGGATGAAGAGCTAATACAAAAGTGTGCACGAGAAACCGGTGCAATTGTAACTTGTGAAGAGGCATTTACAACAGGTGGTTTGGGTGCTGCAGTATGCAGAGCGATAGAGCAAAATCCTGTTCCTGTCGACAGAATTGGTGTTGATGATTGTTATACACAAAGCGGTGACTATGAAGAATTACTAGATTACTATGGTATGTCTATAGATGAAATCGCAAACAAAGCTCGAAACTTATACAAAAGAAAGTAACTTATGGAGATAAGAAAATGAAACTAACAGGCGGAGAAATCATTGTAGATAGCTTAATAGAAGCAGGTGTGGAATATGTCTTGGGAATACCCGGGCATGGATGCTTAGCATTTTTTGATGCACTCAGAGACAGAGCGAGTAAAAATGAAATCAAATACATCCAAGTAAAGCAAGAAATGAGCGCAGTGCATATGGCGGATGCGTACTATAGAGCAACAGGAAAACCCTTGGCAGTATTTACATCCATTGGTGCAGGCGCACTCAACACAGCTATTGGCCTGGGAACTGCCTATGTTGACTCAACTTCTGTATTGGTCATTACCGGAGACACACATACGCACATGCGCGGCGTTGGCGTGCTTCAAGAAGTGGAACGCAAACAAGATTCTGATGTGTTCAATTGCTTTAAACCTATTACAAAAAGATGTTGGAGAGTAGATACCGTAGGACAGCTACCTAGAATTATGAAAAGAGCATTTAACCAAATGCTTTCAGGAAGAAAAGGTCCAGTTTTAGTTAGTGTACCTATGGATGTACAGGCGGATTCATTGGAAGTGGAAACACTGAAGATGGACAACCGTTTTGCACAAGAACTATTCCCTGCAAATGATAACGCAATAGCACAAGCATATGCATTAATGAAAGATGCTAAACGTCCAGTAATTGTTGCAGGTGGTGGTGTGCTATACTCCCAAGCACATCAAGAACTAATCAAACTAGCAGAGACATGGGGAGCAGCGGTTGTGACTACGATGGCAGGGAAAAGTGCATTCCCTGAAAACCATCCACTATATGGTTGGCATGGAGGCTCCAAGGGCACAGATGTCGGAAACTATCTGTGCAGAAATGCAGATCTTGTATTGGCATTAGGCTGTAGATTTGCAGATGAAACCACATCATCTTACAAAAAGGGCGCAACATACAATTTCCCTGATACCAAACTCATCCATGTAGATATCGATGCGAGTGAAATAGGAAAGAACTACCCAGTAGATGTGGGTGTCCTGGGCGATGTGAAACTGGTTATGGAACAACTATATACTGCTTTTGTTACAGATAACAATATTGCAGACTATAAAAAGACCGGATATTTCAAGGTTATCACAGAGCAAAACAAGAAATGGGCAGAGACCCTAAAGAAAGAACGTGAGAAGTCTGGCGATCGTGTAACTATTTCCAAGGTAATTACCATGCTGAATGAAAAATATCCAAAGGAAGGTATTGTTGTAACATCATCAGGAAACTCACAAGCACAGATATTGCAAGAGTACTGTTTTGTAGAACCGAAAACACATATTACAACCGGCGGTCTATCTACTATGGGATTTGCATATCCTGCAGCCCTTGGAGCTAAGCTTGCAAAGCCAAACATACCGGTACTTGCACTTGTCGGTGATGGTGACTTTATGATGACTATGCAAGAGATGTCTACTGCGGTGCAGTACAATATTAATGCGATTATTATTGTTGTAAACAATATTGGATGGCATGCAATTAAAGATTTGCAAATCGATGTCTATGGCAAGGAATATGCATATGGAAATGATTTCATAGGTACAGATGGAAAACCATATACTCCTGACTTTGAAAGCATCGCAAAAGGTTTTGGTATGTATGCACAAAAAGCATCAAGCATACAAGAGGCAGAAAAGGCGCTGGAGAATACTTTGATTTCAAAGAAACCATCATTAATTGAGATTGACGTTACGAGTGAACACCCCTACACAGGTGGGATTGCAACAGGCTGGTGGGACGTTCCTGTTCCTGCATATATCAAGGAGCCATTTGAAAAGTACAATAAAGCAAGAGAACTAGAAAGCTTGGAATAAATAAGACAAGTTTATATTATTTTTATGAATGATACACTGATAATATTCATAAAATAATATTCAATAAATTAATTTAGAGGTGATAGGATGAGTAAGACAAACGTATGTATAGTCGGCTGTGGCAGAATCTCGACACTGAATGTCTTAGGATACCTTGATAATGAGGATGCTCGTGTCTATGCAGTCTGTGATACCAATGCACGGCTAGCTAAAAAGATGGGCAGAGAGTGGGGCGCGGAAAAAATCTATACAAAGTATGCAGATGTTCTTGCAGATGAGAATATTCATGCGATTGAGTTGCTGACACCACATCACTTGCATTGTGACATGACCATCAAGGCTTGTGAAGCAGGAAAACACATTTCAGTACAAAAACCTATGGCGATGAACCTAAAAGAATGCGATATGATGATTGAAGCTGCAAAAAAAGCAGGTATTGTATTCAAGGTATGCGAAAACTATGTTAGTTACCCAGCTTTTATAAAAGCGAAAGAACTCATCGATGCAGGTGAGATTGGAGAACCGATAAGCATTCGCTTAAAAACACATGCAGGAAACCCTGATTGTGCTTGGGAAGTGAAAGCAAAATCACAACTCTGGAGAATGAAGGAAAAGACCTGTGGTGGTGGACCACTAGTATTTGATGATGGCTACCATAAATTTTCAACTGCTATGTTTCTAATGGGTGATGTTGAAAAAGTACATGCTTGGATAGATAAAACGCCTGTTGTTGGAGGAATATTCCATATAGACGCACCAGCTGTGATATCTTGGAAATACAAGAAATCACGTCGATATGGTGTAATGGAGATCGTCTATTCAGATAAAATGGAGATGGATACAGATTACTATGCATGTGATGACAGAGTGGAGATCAGTGGAACAAAGGGCGTCATCTGGGTGACGCGATGCACAGCCAAGATGCTAGACCTTGCACCGGTGATACTCTACAAAGATAAAAAAGTTACTGAATTTACACAGATGGACACCGATTGGGCGGTATCATTTATCAGATCCTCACATAACTTTATCAATGCAATTAAAGGAATAGAAGATGTCAATCTTTCAGGAGAAAAAGCCAGAGAAGTCATGAGATTTGTCTTAACTGCAATGGAGTCGGATAAGCAAGGAAGAGCTCTGACATTGGATGAATATGAAGAGATAGAACAACAAAAACTAAAAAGGAAGAAATAACAATGGAAAATGTAAAGAAACTAAAGTATCTATGTAATGGAAAATGGCTTGATTCTGAAGAAAATAGCTATATCGACATATATAACCCTAGCACAGGTGAAGTATTTGCAAAGATGCCCAAGTGTAGTAAGGAAGAAGTAAATAGTGCAATCAAAGCTGCAAAAGATGCCTATCCAGCATGGTCAAAAATACCCGCTGCAAAAAGAGTGCAAGTACTATATAAGTTCAGAGAATTGGTAGAAAAGAATCTAGATGAACTGACTGAGCTTTTATGTATGGAAAATGGCAAGGTTTGGAATGAAGCCAAAGGTGATGTGTTGAAAGTGAAGGAAGCTGTAGAATTTGCCTGCGGAATCCCAACACTCTTGATGGGTGATTCGCTAATGAACGTAACAAACGGCTATGATACGGTCTTATACAAAGAATCAATGGGTGTGTTTGCAGGAATCGCACCGTTCAATTTCCCTGCGATGATTCCAATGGGATGGATGATGCCTCTTTGCATCGCAACAGGAAATACGTTTGTATTGAAAGCATCCAGCCTAACTCCTATGAGTGCAATCCGTTTGGGGGAGCTGCTCGTTGAAGCAGGATTACCTGATGGCGTAGTCAATATTGTTGCATGTAGCAGACATGAAGCCGAGATACTTCTTGAGCATCCAGACATTGAAGGAGTTTCATTTGTTGGTACTACTGGTGTAGGTCTTAAAATATATGAAAAATGTGCAGCACATGGAAAGAAGGTGCAAGCACTTTGTGAAGCCAAAAACCATGCACTAGTACTGGAAGATGCACCGATTGAGAGAACAGCACGCGGAATTATCAATGCGGCATTCGGCTGTGCAGGAGAGCGCTGTATGGCACTGCCTGTGGTTGTTGCAGAAGAAAGTATCGCAGATGAACTTGTTTTGAAGTTGGTTGAGTATGCAAAAGAAATCAAAGTAGGTATTGCATATGACAAAGAATCTCAAATGGGACCGGTTATCAGCGAGTCACATAAGCAAAGCATATTAAAGTGGATAGAAACCGGTATAAACGAAGGAGCAGATTTAGTTTTAGATGGTAGGGAAGCTGTTGGAGATATGCCTAAAGATGGATATTATCTGATGCCAACGATATTTGACAATGTAACACAAGATATGAGTATAGGACGTGATGAAATATTTGGTCCGGTAGTGTGCATCAAAAGAGTAAAAGACTTCGAAGAAGGTATTAAACTCATCAATGAAAGCGTGTTTGCAAATGGATCTACAATATTTACTCAAAACGGATACTATAGCAGAGAATTTACAAGCAGAATTGATGCAGGAATGGTAGGCATTAATGTTGGTATACCTGTACCGATGGGAGCATTTCCGTTCACAGGACACAAAGACTCTTT
The DNA here is from genome assembly GCA_023139005.1 of Clostridiales bacterium. Taxonomy (GTDB): domain Bacteria; phylum Bacillota; class Clostridia; order Christensenellales; family UMGS416; genus JAGLOK01. The sequence continues at coordinate 5,712 of JAGLOK010000064.1, forward strand.
CTTTGGTGGACTTCATATTTTAGGCAAGGATGGCGTTCGTTTCTTCACAGAAACTAAGGCTGTCACAACCACTTGGTTTGACGAGAAAGAGATGAAGAAGAAAAAAATAGATACATGGGATGGTACATTATAAAATAGAAGGAGGAGATTGAAATTGAAAAAAGCGTTAGAAAAGGTAGCACTCAAAACTAAAATTGGATTTGGTATTGGAGACCTTGGCTTTAACATTGGTGTTCAAGCAACGGCTCTGGTGCTTATCAAATTTTACACAGACACACTTCTTATTGGAGCTGGTATTGCAGGAATTGTTGTGCTAGTTTCAAAAATTATCGATGCAATCACAGACCCTGCAATGGGAATTATTGCAGATAGAACAAAGAGTAAGTGGGGAAAGTTTAGACCATACCTGCTTTACGGTGCAATTCCATTCGGGCTTTCATTTTTCTTACTTCTTAATGCGCCAATGGCATGGGCACTTAATTTGAGAATAGTATATGCATTTGTTACATACATATTTTTCAGTGTTATGCTAACTATTACAAATGTTCCGTATCAGTCATTATTACCTGTACTAACAAGCAATTCTGATGAAAGAATATCATTATCATCATTCAGATCCATCGGCGGAATTATCGGTGTTTTATTTGCAGCAGTAGCAATAGTATCAATGGTTGATATCTTTGGTGCAGGGGATACTGCAACAGGATATAGGATAACAGCTGCAATCTTTGGTGCGGTTATTGCTTTGACAACACTAATTTGCTTTGCGACAACTAAAGAAAAATATACTGCAAAAAAAGATGTTAAAATTACTGTTAAGCAAAGCTTCAAGTTGCTATTTGGTAGCAAGCCTTTTGTTGTTTTAACGATTAGTGTATTAATCATTATGATCGCGGTTAATACTCTAGCAGCTACAATATTCTTCTACTTTGAATACTACTTAATGGATGCAGGTTTAGGAACTATTGGTTTCGGTGCTGCTTTCGTTGCTGCAATACTCTCCATGCCTTTGATGGCAAAAATCGCAAAAAAGAAAAGTAATAGATTCGCATATATCATGGGCGTAGTGATTATGTGCATTGGGCTATTAGGAGTCTTTTTTGCAGGAACTTCAAATATATTGATGACGGTAGTATTTCTAGTACTATTCGGAATTGGACTTGCAACCAATTATCTTTGCCCATGGGCAATGCTTGCAAATACCATAGAACACAGCCAATTGAAAACTGGAATAAGGAAAGAGGGAACTTTTTATGGTGCTTTCTTTTTTGTAATCAAGCTCAGTGCAGCATTAGCTGGATTTATTGTAGGACAAGTTCTACAACTTGGGGAATATGTCGCCAACCTTGCAAATCAAGCAGAGAGTGCCTTGACAAGCATCAGAATGCTGACAACCTTAATCCCAGTCGGATTCATGATCGTAGGGATGATAGTGCTCTTCTTATTTACAATAACCGGTAAGCAACACGACCAAATGGTTAAAGATATTGAAGAGATGGAAATGTAATATTTAAAATTAATAAAAAAGGGGGATTTATGAAAGAAAAAGTATTGAAACTGAGAGAGAAGATAGGGTATGCTTCAGGAGAATTTGGACAAACATTGTTTTGGGTTGCAATATCCTTTTGGCTGATGATTTTTTTAACCGACGAATTGGGGCTACCGGCTGCTTTAGCGGGTACTGCAGCTCTGATTGCAAAACTTTGGGACGCGATAACGGATCCGATTGTAGGACAACTCTCTGAGAAGACAAAATCAAAATGGGGCAGAAGAAGACCTTGGCTATTGTTTGGAGCCATTCCTTTTGGGATAACATACTTCATTATGTTCCTAAATCCAGGATTCAGCAATGTAACTGTACTATTTTTCTGGGTACTATTTGCATACATGTTACTAAACACAGCATATACATGCGTCAATATCCCATACAATTCATTGCTATACGAACTCACACCTGATTATAACCAGAGAACGTCGATATCAGGCTACAAATCTGTATTTGCAGTTATTGCAACACTGGTTGCCGCCGGTGCTGCACAGCCAATTATGAATATGTTTGAAACAACGACTGCGGGATTCATGGGAATGGGGGCTGTATTTGGGTTGCTGATTGCAGTATTTGTATTGTTACCTTTTTTCTTTGTGAAAGAACGTTATGTAAAACCGACCGGCAAAAAGGAAGGCAGTATATTTAAGAAGAACGCAGAAGCCTTGAAGAATAAACCATTTAGGCTATTGCTTATTACTTGGATGGTTAATACCATCGGTATGTCTATGATAATGGCGAACTTAGTATATTACTTTAAATATATCTTTGGAGATGAAAATTTGGTAACAACAGCGATGATGGTACTCATCGGTGCATCCTTGATCTTTATTCCCATAGTAGTAAAGTTATCCAAGAAAATCGATAAAAACTGGGTATATGCTGTAGGAATCATACTCTACTTAGTAGCGATTATCGCGATATTCTTCTTAGGACATGAATTGGGTATAGTATTTGTATATGCTATGATGTTGATTGCAGGTATTGGACTATCAGCACACAATGTCACACCATGGGCGATGGTGCCGGATACAATAGACTATGGATATGTAAAGACCGGTGTCAGAACATCTGGTACATACTATGGACTATGGGCATTTGTCATCAAAGTCGGTGCTGCGTTTGCAGTATTCTTCCTAGGTATTGTGCTTGACTTGTTCGGCTATGTAGCAAACGCAACACAGACTGCGACATCATTGTTGGGAATCAAACTAGCATTGGGTCCGATACCAGGTGTATTCTTTGCGATTGCAATAATCTGCTTAATCAGATATCCACTATCTAAAAAAATGCACACTGAAATACGCAAACAAATAGAAGAAATGGAGCTAGAAGAAGCTAGTGAAATAGAGTAACACAAGTAGGAGGTAATACAATGAGCTTACCAATAATTAATGCAGAAGTTGCAGTGTTTGGCGGCGGAATGGCTGGTGTCAGCGCAAGTATAGCTGCGGCAAGACGTGGTGCAAAAACAGTACTCATCGAGAGATTTCCACAAATCGGCGGTATGGCAGGTCTGATCCCGATATCGATGTGGTCTATTATATCTGCAGTTGAAGTTGGAGAACTGGAGCAGAACTTCGGAGGAATTCCACAGTTCTTTATCGATGAACTGAAAAAACATGATGCAATTGAAGAAGTTAGCTTCAAGGTTGATGGTATCGATACTTGGATGGCTGATGATGGAGAAAAAGCAACTGCACGATGGTATTGCTATAATCCTGATGTATTGAAGCACATCATATTTCAACAGCTGGAAAAAGAAGGTGTTGAACTCAGGAATAATACCTTGGCAGTAAAAACACTAGTTGAAGACCGCAAAATTGTAGGTGTGGAAGTGGAAACACTGCTGCAAAGAGAGCTGATCAAAGCAGATATCTATATCGATGCGACAGGTAGTGCAGACATCGTACACAGAGCGGGGATACCTACAGACTATGGTTCAGAAGCAGAAGGCATGATCTATCCAACTGCGACTTCATGGTATGTATCTGGCGTGGATACAAAAAACTTAGACATTCATGAAGCGATTGCATACTATCAGAAGAAACGCGAAGCAAAAGAGTTGGATGTCCCTTTGGAAGGATTGTCTGTTGAAATCCTGTCTGATGGTATTGTGAAGCTTTTTGGCACTCGTGTGTTTAATGTGAATCCATTGGATCCACTACAAGCTGCATATGGAGAAAGAGAACAAAGACGTCAAATATATGATATATATACAACATTCAAAGAAGGGTTACCAGAATTTAAAAATTCTAGAATAATTAATACGGGTAGCCAGCTGGGTGCTTCTGGTACAAGACGAATTCAAGGTGAGTACAAAGTTAAGCTGGACGAATTAATGAAAGGTGTTAAATTTGAAGATGTCATTGCAACTGGAACATACCGTCTAGAATACTGGGATCCAAAAAGTACAATGATCAAGTATCATCATCTTATTGATGACTGGTATTCATTCCCGTATCGTGCATTGGTGCCAAAAGACCTGGATAATGTTATAGCCGCTGGAAGCTGTCTTAGTGGTGAATATGCTTGCTTGGCGGCATGGGCTATACAGGTCGTCTGTATGTTGACAGGACAGGCAGCGGGTACTGCTGCTTCAATATGTGTAAAGAACAATATACTGCCGAAGGACATTGATGTTAGTATGTTACAAAACACTTTGAAGGAAGATGGTGTATTTCTGGGATAGAAGCAAAAGCTAAGCAAATAAGAACAGATATTAAGTCCTTACTTTATAGGGAAAGTCCTTATTTTGTAGGGACTTTTTCTTTTTCTGAAGATGAGTGTTATATTATGATTGATTAATAGTAGAGATAAAGATAGACTAAAATAATAGGAGTTTATGTGCAGAAGAAGATAGGCGAATCAATGCACAAGTTCACACACCAAACTTAGAACATGAAGATATATGAATGTAATACAATCACAGATGGAAATGAAAAGAGTAATCTTGAATGGATTAATATTGATTAATTAGACCATATTCCAATACCAGTTACTTTTCAAAAGTTTTAGATAAAGTATTAATCAGCAAAAGTAAGAAATGAGTTATAAAAGTCGTATAGAATGCTTATAATTTTTATGTATTACAGTACAGATAGAAAATCAACTATGGAAACAAGCAATTTGGTTCAATTATATAATTAAGCTTAGAGCTATGTCGAGATGAAAACAAATGCATGGCATAAAAAAACCTAACTAAGAAAACCATTATTGTCTGAATTTATTGAAATACCCTAATGCTATAATAAATAAGTACTTTATACAGGTATATGATATCTTATACAAAAAAACAAGGAGGAATGAAATGTTGAAGAGAACCGCAATATTACTTATGGTGATAATACTGTTAGTGGCTTTTGTTGGCTGTAATACAAAAGATGCAACAACAGACAAACCAACAGATGCACCAAAGGAGACTACGAAAGCAACAGACAATACTACAAAGGATACAATGGATAATCCTGAGTACATTAATTTCATGACACCATGGGAACTTCCACAAGAAATACTTGACAAGTTCAAAGATGAGACAGGTATTGAAGTTAAACAGGATGTTGTTCCAAACAGTGGACAGGACTACAGACAAGCAAGAAATGCACGTATGGCAGCAGGCTCTGAACTGGATGTTATCGGTGCTGATGGAGCTGACGTTCCGGATTTTGCAAGCAACGGAACAGTTGTAGAGCTTACAGATGAACCTTGGATGAGCAACTTCACACCAGCAACATTAGAAAAGTTTAGCGCAATATCACAATCCCCAGGAAAACAATTCTGGACAGTGTATGAAGCATTGACAGTAGGTGTTTGGTACAACAAGGATATGTTCGCAGAATATAACATCGAAAAACCAACAACTTATGATGAATTTTTAGCAGCATGTGATACATTAAAGGCAAATGGAATTACTCCACTCGTTCAGGGCGGAAAAGATCAGTGGCCACTTGATCAGGAATTCTCAATGTTCATGAATCCATTGCAAATGTACAATGTGAACTTCTTCCCAGATCTCATGAGCGGAAAAGTGAAATTTACAGATCCTGATATTGTAAAATTAGCAGAAAGACTACAAATACTGTATCCAAGCAACGGATATTATGTAGCAGGAATCCTATCTACTTCTTATGATCAAGCATGGCAACTGATGCTACAGAAAAAGGCCGCAATGTGGTTTATGGGAAGCTGGGGATCAGAAGTTATGGTGAAATCGAATGTTGAGGCTGACTTTGAAATCGGCGCATTTGGTATTCCATCTTCAAACGCAGGTCAAGATGGATTTACACCACACTTTTTGTCCAGAAACTTTGGTGTACTGGCAACAAGTGAGAAGATCGACGCAGGAAAACAATTCCTTGGATTCATGGCGCAACCGGACATCGCAAAGATTTATGCAGATAATGGTATGACAATATCAACTGTTGACGGTGTAGTATCTGAAACGATGATAGCAGGAGACGACTGGAAGGCAATCTTCGCGCGTACACCTGTTCCAGAACCTAACATATTAGATCCAAACGGTAAAGTGTATACTACGCCTGAATTTGGAAAGCAGAAACTTGGGCTCTTGGCACTAATCGCAGCAGGAGATCTGACAACAGAAGAATTTTGCACAGAACTACAAAAGAGTATTGACCTAGACATCGAGAACTGGAAATAATATAAACATAAGGTTTAGTAGTATTATGATATGTCAGGGAGGGTTATCTAACCTGACATATCATTATTTTAATGGGGAATTACATCATGAGGGGTAGAATGCAAAAGTTAAGAAAGATAACAGCACCGTATATGCTGATTTTGCCGGCTTTTATACTATATACATCAATCATGTTCATACCGGCATTGGAAAACATAAGAATATCGTTTACGAACTGGGATGGCTTGAGTCAAACATATGATTACATAAGCTATCATAATTATGCACAGATTATGAAAGATCAGGATTTTTGGAATGCGATATTTGTAACATTCAAAATCGTTATACTTGTTATTTTGATACAGCAAACGTTTGGAATATTGCTTGCTGTAATTCTTGAAAAAAACACAAGAAAAAACGTGTTCTTAAGATCATTGTTTTTTATACCATGTCTTCTAAACACTGTTGTGGTGGGTCTTATTTTCTCATATGCATTGAATGTAAATTTCGGAATACTCAATAATTTTTTCAATAATATTGGGTTGCAAAAACTTGCATCTATCGATTGGTTAGGTGATGCACGGTATGCAAGTTGGGCGATTGTTATGACTATTGTTTGGCAATACTCAGGATACAGCTCATTACTATATTTAGGTGCATTAAAAGATATACCTAAAGAACTCTATGAAAGCTGTGAGTTAGATGGCGCATCTCCGTGGCAAAGATTTTGGAAGATCACATTTCCCTTAATCTCACCAGCGTTAACATTGAACTGCTTGATTACTCTAATTGGCACAATACGATTATTTGACATACCATTTGTACTAACAAATGGGGGACCTGCAAAGGCAACACAGACAATTGCAATGTTATTATATAGGGATACTTTCCACTATAGAAATGCAGGTAGAGGGGCTGCAAATGCAACTATATTAATGGCGATTATCATTGTCTTTTCTGTCATACAGACTTGGTATTTAAGAAAAAGAGAGGTAAATATGTAATGAGGAGAGATATTTCATATTGGATATATAAGATTCTTAAAATACTATTTGTTTCGATATTTTCTATTGCTATAATTTACCCTTTGCTGGTGACTATCATGATATCCCTGAAGCCTGTTGAGGTTTTTACGATGAACCCACTGGGGTTCACAACACAAATCCGATTAGAAAACTATATAGATGCTTGGGTTAAAGGTAAGATTAGTATCATGTTACTGAATACTATTATTGTTACATTTATGACAATTGTTATCGTTATACTTTTTGCATCACCTGCTGGATTTGCATTATCAAAGTTGAAAATTAAGGGAGAAAAACTAATATATAACTACTTTCTGTTAGGGTTAATCATACCGATTCAAGCGGTTATGATACCTTTGATGAAACTTTCAAACATGACAAATATGACAAATAAATTATCCACTTTGATTATCATTTATTCAGGATGGCTATTATGTTTTCCGATACTACTATACACAGGTTTCTATAAGTCTATACCGACTGAAGTAATTGAGGCTGCAAGGATTGATGGGTGTAATGTGTTTTCGTTGTTTCGCAGGATTATCTTTCCGATGACGAAATCTGCAAATCTTATGGTTGCCATATTTACAGGCATGGTGCCGTGGAGAGACTTTTTCATACCATTAATATTTACCACTGAAAATACGAAAAGGACACTAGCAATTGGATTGTTTAACTTTCAAGGATCGTATTTTAATGATTGGACGATTATATTTGCAATGGTTGTACTCATGTCACTTCCGCTCATATTGCTATATCTGTTTTCGCAAAAGGCATTTATTAGTGGCGTAATGGCAGGATCAATCAAGGGATGATATGAAAAGCATATTACCTAAACAATAACAATATAAAACTACAATATGTCTTTACAGAAGCACAGATTATGCATAATTCTTTTCTTTTATGATATAATGATATTCATGATTATAGGCGGATAATTTGTAAATACAGATAAAATAATTGTTCTCCGATTCCAAAACTTAGCCAATAGGTAATTATACATATAGATATATCGTATTAGACAGATATTACTCTAGCGTTTTATGGAAGGCAGTAAGAAGTGAATTCCAAGAGAAGAAAGTTATCTTTAATAATTGGTTCATCTATTTCACATAAAATACTTTTTTCGATGCTCATTTTAGTATTTTTGCCAATGATACTCATAGTTGGATTTGTCTATAACAGAGTATTTAGCATTACGGAAAGTGAATTTTCTGCATACTCTATACAAACTGTAAAACAGATTGAACACAATATTATTACCTATCTTACACAACTTGAGACGATGACATATACCATCGCATCCAATGAAGTAATACAAGAATATCTTAAACTACCCGCAGAAGGATATGAGCTCGAAAAGATCAATGCACTTTCGAAAGTAAGTTATTTTGAAAAAAATGTCCGATATGATCATGCAGAGAATTCTTTATTAGTCATTGGTGGACAAAATGGTGAAGTGTATAGTTCAAAAAGATATATGTCGAACTTGAACTATGACTACAATTTTTTGGATAACATATATACGCAAAGCCTTGAAAATGAAAACAAAACATTTTTATTAGTCGGTACACATGCTGATGAATTCACGAATGAAGATAGCCTAGTAATTAGTGCAATTCGTAAAATATATGATGCTAGTATGTATAATAATAAAAATCTACTTGGTTATATATATCTAAACATTGACCACCTCGTTTTGAAAAATATTATTCACGATGTTGTCTTTTCAAATGATAATGATATATTAATACTCGATGGCGATACAATCATTTATTCCAGCAAAGAAAATAATGTATTAGAAGTAGCGGATGATACCCTCTTGCAGGATATAAAAGAAAAAAAGGATGGGGGACAATTTATCACATTTGGTGGTATCGAATATTTTTTCACGCATACTACAATGAATATGACAGGTTGGACCGTTGTAAACTTACATCAGATGGAGAATTACAATCAAGAAGCGCAGCGAATAATCAAGTCAATTATACTCATTGCTTTACTTTGTTTTCTGGTACTAATATTTGTGGCTATGGCTATCTCTAATGCAATTACTCGTCCGCTTAAAGATCTTACATTGTTAATGAAGAAGGTAGAAAAAGATGATTTTGATGTTATATTTGAGACGAAAAGCAAAGATGAGACAGCAATACTAGGATCTGTGTTTAATTCTATGATTATTCGAATCAAAGAACTTATCCAGAGTGTATACAAATCAAAACTTGCAGAAAAAGACGCACTGATATACGCACTGCAATCCCAAATCAACCCTCATTTCTTATACAATACACTACAGTCCATATCAAACATTGCACAGCTTGAGAATGTGACAGATATCACAACTATATGCCAATGCCTTTCTTCGATGTTTCGATATAATATAGGAGATAATAAAAAATTCGTATTGCTTTATGATGAAGTCATTAATATTAAGAACTACTTTTATTTAAAATCAGTACAACACAGAGATCGAATCAAGTTTGTTATTGATATTCCTGAAGAATTGCTAAACATACAAGTTCCTAGATTCATATTGCAACCATTGGTTGAGAACTCTATTTCACACGGGTTGGATATGAAGCCAAACGGAGGAGTAATAACAATAGAGGCAAAGACAGAAGATAAAGTATTGATTATTGACATAGAAGATAATGGAGTTGGAATAAAAGAGAAGCAACTTGAAGAAATCATGAAGACAATCAATAAAAACGTATTCTCAAATGAAGAATTATCTACGAATCATCTGGGTATTGACAATGTGAATAGCAGGTTAGTATTGTATTATGGTAGTGAGCATAAACTAAAAATCGACAATGTTCCCGATGGAGGTGCACGAGTTAGTATACGTATACCAATATTGAACTAAATGATAGAGCAGTAACAGGCTAGATGAGTATATCAATTATGCAAGAAAAAAATATAGGAGTATATGATATGTATAGGGTGATTATTGCAGATGATGATTTTCTTTTCAGAAAAAACCTAAGAAGTACAATAGATTGGAAAGCATATGATATGTGCATAAGTGGGGAGGCCTCTAATGGACAGGAGGCACTAGACTTGATTAATGAGGTGAAACCTGACATTGTTGTTTGTGATATCAAAATGCCAATACTTGATGGGATGGATGTGTTAAAGAGATTGAAGAATACAAGGCTTTTGAAATTCATTATACTTAGTGGGTATGATAGTTTTGAATTTGCAAAACAAGCAATAAAGTATGGTGCTTTCGACTATGCATTGAAACCACTGAATGCTGAAGAGCTTTCCGGTATTTTACTGCGCGCACTTGAATCCTTGAATAAAGATAAAAATCGATACAAGGAAAACATCAAACACAATATTGAAATTCGAAGATTGATTGTAGAAGAGTATGAAAGCTTGATTATACATTTGATTGAATCAAGGGATATCTCTAGTATATGCGAATACATTGATAGCTATTACTGTGAAATGCATATAGAGGTAAAGATAGATAATCTAGATAATTCCTTTACTGAATTCATGGTCATTGCAGACAAGGCGTGTAGAATGTTTAAAATCAACACCGCGGTGATATTTGAGAAATTCCAAATTAGCTCTAGCTTTTCAAGAAATGAGAGTAATGAAACAGAAGCTGAGACAATAAAGAATGTGTTCAAAGAAATTGTAAGCCAAATAATTACTACAAAAAATTCTGAATGCAAAAAAATAGTATATGAAGTTATTGATTATATTGAAGAAAACTACGTGGAAAAAATATCACTGGAGAGTATTGCAAAAAGATATTTTATAAATCCATCTTATTTTAGTCAGATATTTAAAAGTAATGTTAATGAAAATTTTTCGTGTTATCTAATCAATACACGTATAAAAAAAGCACAGGAATTGCTTCTGCTTGAGAAATTCAAAGTATATCAGATATCTGAAATGGTGGGATATGATAATGAAAAATACTTCTTTCAAATATTCAAAAAGTACACAGGGTTAACGCCAATGGAATATGTTAAAGTAGCAAAGAGAAAAAGCTAGTTTCGCATATAAAAAGTATCAGAAATTTACGATACCATCATACTATTTTATGATTTAATATGCTTCATTTTTGTATAAAGGAATAAGGCTGTTTAATTTGACACAATGGGAAAATCATGTATAATTATATTCATTAAATGAGTTGAGTAAACAGCTGAAATTAAAGGATTTTTCACGATTTGCTATCAAACGTTAGAGCACTCTAACTCTAAAGTGAGTATGGGTGCTTTTTATCTGTAAATATAGCAAAAACCAGACAGTGATGAAGGTTATACTCATAGCCGAACATAGTGAAGGATCACTACGAGAAATGACTACATTTTATGTAATACATGAAATGTGTATATGTTATTTGATATATTGATATAGACTGAACGTGAAGAGGAAAATATGCGCCGAAGACAAATATATGAGGTCAACAATCTTAAACTGGACAATAATAGCCTATTGCTAAACGAATCACTTTTTTACAATGCGAATGGATATATCGGTGCACGCTCTGCGTTCGAGGAGGGCTATCCGGATGGATATGTCACCGTTCGCGGACAATACATCAATGGTTTCTATGACTTTACAGAAGCTAAGCAAGCTGAGTGCCTGTATGGACTAGTACAAGAAAAACAAACTATGCTCAATATTGCAGATACACAATCTGTTAAAATCTACTTTGATGACGAATGCTTCACCATGTTCGAAGGAAAAGTAATTGAGAGCAAAAGATGGGTGGACATGGATAAGGGTGTGACGGGAAGACATATCCTGTGGCGTTCACCAGATGGGAAAAAGGTAGAAATCACGATTATCCGCATGGCTTCTTTACAACAGCTATCGCTTTTTACAATTGATATTACAATCAAGTCGATTAATTTCAAAGGGGAAATAAAAATCGATTCACTGCATGACGGGAATACTACTAATTTCTTTGATCCAAACGATCCGAGGACTGCAGATGAAGAATACCAATACCTAACACCTATATGTGAGATGCAAGAAAACACGTCATATGTCGTATCTACGACATCCAAATCCAACCTTACAGTATGCAGTGGTGTACATAATGTGCTATCGAGTGCAGATGACTACCGGATGATATCAGGAGACTGCAGCACACTGTGCGAAATGAATGCTACAATTAATGAAGGTGAAACGCTCAGACTCATCAAGTACTGTGTCTTTGCTGATTCGGTGCGCAGTAAAAACCCGAGACTACAAGTGGAAGAAGAGATGAATAAAGCACTAGCGTCTTCGATGGATGAACTTTATGATCAGCAGGAAGCTTATTTGGATAACTATTGGAAGAATTGCTGTGTTGTCATCGAAGGCGATGATGATCTCAATACCGCTCTGCAGTATAACCTTTTTCAATTGATACAATCCGTCAGCAAAGATGAGTATGGAAATATCTCACCGAAAGGCCTAAGCGGCGAGGGGTACGAAGGTCAATATTTCTGGGATACGGAAATGTATATCCAACCTTTTTTCACTATCACGAACCCGGACATATCCAAAAAGCTCATATCATATCGCTATGAAATACTGGAGATGGCCAAAGAGAATGCAAAAATACTGGGACACAAGAAGGGTGCACTCTATCCATGGAGAACCATCATGGGAAGAGAATGCTCCGGTTATTTCCCTGCAGGTACTGCGCAATATCACATTAATGGTGATATTGCTTATGCGATTATTGCATATTATCTGATGACAAACGATATAGAATTCGTTGCCAGTGTCGGAGCGGAAATCATCTATGAGACAGCACGACTCTGGATGGATGTGGGCAACTTCCACGAGGGTAAGTTCCATATTAATGATGTAACTGGACCAGATGAGTATACATGTATTGTAAATAACAACTATTATACCAATGTACTCGTACAATACCACTTGAACTGGGCAGCCAAGCTCTATTATGAGATGAAAAATCTGCCCAAGTTTAGAGTGATGAGGAAAAAAATAAAACTATCAGAAGATGAAGTAAAGGCATTTGAAAAAGCAGCAGCTGCAATGTATTTGCCATATGATGAAAAATTGAAGATAAATCCGCAGGATGATTCTTTCCTTCAAAAAAAACACTGGGATATCGCATCAATTCCAAAGTATAACTTTCCATTGCTGATGCACTATCATCCACTGCACTTGTATCGTTATCAAATATGCAAGCAGCCAGATACAGTATTAGCACACTTTATACTAGAAGATGCACAATCGGAGGAAACGATACGCAATTCATTTGAGTACTATGAGAAGATTACGACGCATGACTCGTCACTTTCTCGATGTATATTCAGCATCGTTGCAGCTAAGTTGGGTATGGAAGAGAAAGCGTTCAAGTACTTTGGTGACTCGACAAAACTTGACCTTTTGGACCTACACGGCAATACAAAAGATGGTATCCACACAGCTAATATGGGCGGAAACTATATGGCAATAGTCTATGGTTTCGGTGGCTTCCGCATTAAAGAGGATGGGCTACATTTTGCACCCATATTACCGAAGAAGTGGACGGGATATCAATTCCACATATGCTATCATAATTCGCGCATTGTAATCTCTGTTAGCAAAGAGGGGTGTCAGTTCAATTTAAAGCAGGGAGATGCAAGGGAAATCATGATATATGGTAGCAAATATCTACTGAAAGACACTCTGTCAATATCCAATGAAAACAATAAAAGAAGGACATTATGAAGTATAAAGCAGTGATATTCGACTTGGATGGTGTCATATGTCATACAGACCAGTATCATTTCAAAGCTTGGCGACAGATAGCGCAGGAGCTTGGAATTGCATTTGATGAAGAGAAAAACAATCGACTTCGCGGTGTAAGCCGTATGCAGAGCTTGGAGATCATTCTAGAAGAATATGATGGTCAGCTGACGGACGAGAAAAAACTCTACTATGCAAGTAAGAAAAATGATGCATATGTGGAACTGCTCAATGATATGACGTCTAAAGATATTGAATTAGATGTCAAAAAGACACTAAACACATTGCGTCAACTGGGCATCAAGATGGCAATCGGTTCATCGAGTAGAAATGCGAAGCGTATACTCTCAAAAATCGGTTATAGTGATTTCTTCGATGCAATATCCGATGGTACGAATATCACAAAAACAAAACCAGAACCTGAAGTCTTCTTGAAGGCTAGTCAATATCTAAGTATAGATCCGAAGCACTGCATAGTTGTAGAAGATGCAAAAGCAGGTGTAGAAGCTGCCATAGCAGGTGGTATGGACTGTGCTGCAATAGGGGACGCTGCAAACTATGACATGGCAACATTTTCGATAAACAAATTATCAGATTTATTGGATATTTTAACTGATTAATATTATGCAAATAAAGCGAGTATACAATAATTAAGTACTCTTTTTTATATTATTCCTTTATGATGGGGATAAACTTTTGTGAGTTGACATCTACCAAGCCGCGATCTGTAAGTCGAACCTCAGGGATAACAGGTAATGATAGTGTGGCGATCTGCAATAGCAAGCATGAACTTTGTATTCCGAATTCTCGCATTTTTTGTTTTAATAGTGCAGTTTTTTCTGCAAGTATAGCAACGGGCTTGTCAGATAGCAGTCCCGCTGTGGGTAATTTAATAAGTGCTTCGATTTTTCCGTTCAGAACGCAAACAATGCCACCACCTGATTGTTGCAGTGTATTTGCAGCCATTAACATGTCTTCTTCGTTTCTTCCTACTACCACAAGATTATGTGCATCATGTGCAACTGTAGTAGCAATTGCACCCATTTTCAAGCCGAGTCCTTTTATCAAGCATGTTGCCTTGTTTCCATTCTTTCCATGTCGTTCAAAGACTGTTAATATTGAGAGGTTATCGCTATCTGAAATACTGATATATCCGTCTTCAGCTTTTAGATTCACTGTTTCCAGTTTGGTAATAATTGGAGTATCTTTATCATATGACATAACATTTAGTGTTGCCTGATCTTTTGAGCATTTAATTCTGAAGTCTTCAATTGATGGAGGTGTATCTATTTTTACTGTATTTATTTTTTCAATTGGATATTTATTTTTCTCTATTTGCTGCTTCAAGATTCCTTGCTCAACAATATGATTTCCATTTATGAAAACGTCCGTAACAATCAATTTATCCAAGCTATCTAATAAGACAATATTTGCACGACTACCCGGAGTCAAGGCGCCGATATCGTCCATTTTTAAAAGTCTTGCTGCATTATATGTCGCCATTTTTATGGCTTCAATTGCCGGGATACCTTCTTTAATTGCGACTCGTATCACGTGGTCTAAGTGACCTTCCTTAAGAAGATCGTCAGGCTCTCTGTCGTCGGTGCATAGCGTGGTGTTCTCGGGATAATTAAATTCCTTAAGTACTTCAGCTAAAACGTGAATATCATGCATTATTGAACTTTCTCGACATTCTAGAGTCATACCTGCTCTCAACTTGTATCGTGCTTCTTCTGCAAAGCTTGTTTCATGACATGATTTTATCCCTGTTGAAAGATATGCAGAAAGTGGTCTACCAGTTAGCATGGGTGCATGTCCTTGTAGGAAGGCATTTTTTTCTTTTGCTACCTCGATGATATTCACCATTCTTTTGGATTGATGGATCACACCAGGAAAGTCCATAACCTCTCCCAACCCAATAACGCCATCAATATCAAGTATCTGTTTTATCTCTTTTTTAGTGAAGACTGCACCAGAGGTTTCAAGACCTTCTGTTGAAGGCACACATGAAGGAGCTAACACATATGTCATTAGTGGAGTATTCTTTGAAGTTTCGATGATATATTTCACACCATCAACACCTAAAACATTTGCAATTTCATGGGGATCACAGGCAATAGTAGTTGTTCCATGGACTAAAATAGCTTCTGCTAAATTCGCCATAGTCATCATTGTGCTTTCGGTATGAATATGTGTATCAATCAAGCCTGGAATGGCATATTTACCTTTTGCATCGAGTACTTTTATTCCGTCTAAAGGTGCTTCGCCAACTTGATTTACATGTCCAATCTTACCATCGATTATTCCGATTTCAGATTCATATATCTCTCGCGAGATAACGTTGACATATTTCACATTTTTAATAACCAGATCAAATGGAATATCTCCATTAATAGCATCAATGACAATGTTTCTCTTCATACATATCTCCTACAATAATTCTTAATTACCAGTACTCTGAATTGTTTAAATGCTAAACTATCTTCCACTTTGATTTGTTGTTTATTTCAGTTTTACTTAATACTTGTTTTATGATAGTTTTTGCTTTATCCATGATAGCTTGCTCATCCATAGTAAGTATCTCTCTATCTTTTACGATAAACTTACCATCAATAATTACATTATCCACATCTGTTCCTTGAGCTGAATATACCACCATTGATACAGGATTCGTATTTGGGATGAGTCTTGGATTGTTGCAATCAATAGTAATAATATCTGCCTTCTTACCGACTTCCAAAGAACCTAATAGATGCTCTTTTTTCATCGCCTTGGCACCATTTATAGTTGCCATCTCAATGGCTGTTTCAGCTGGTATAACAAGCGGATCAAGTAGCCTACACTTATGTATAATTGCAGCGAGTCTCATTGCATCAAACATGTCATATTTATTATCGCATGTAGAAGCATCTGTTCCCAATGCTACATTGACACCTTCTTCTAATAATTCAGGTACCAAGCAAAAGCCTGAAGCCAATTTTGCGTTGCTAGCAGGGCAATGCACGACAGTGGTTTTATGTTTTTTGAGCTTTTGCATATCATCTTTAGTAAGCCAAATGCCGTGAGCCAGCATAGTTCTATCTGTAAGGATACCAGCAGATTCTGCGAAATCCCCAGGTGTTTGGTCATAGTTATTTTTCATATGAATGACATCTTGCTTGACTTCGCAAAAATGAATTGCAATACCCATATCATGTTTATTTGCTGTTTTAGATACTTTTTGAAGCATATCTTTAGTTGTAGAACCTACTGGGCGAGGCCCCAGCCAGATGTTTATGCGTCCATCTCCTGCATTTTCACTTTTCTTCTTCCACTGGATCGCTTGCTCTAGGCATATATCTCCATCCTCTATCATACCCTCACACATAATATTATCTTTGGATGCATATGTTGCGATATCCATTACAGATTTAGCGAGCACACCACGCATTCCACTTTCAATAACTGCATCAGTTATTCCATCTAATCCGTAACGAGATAGCAATAGCGTTTCAACAAAAGTTGTAGTACCGGATTTAATCATTTCCAGTAAACAAATATCAGCACTTACTCTCGCTTCCTCTTCATTATAGCTACCCATCAACCGCCAAATTCGGTTTGCAAGAAAATCTATCAGACTGACATCATCAGCACAGCCCTTGATTAGTGCCTGTGTAAGATGCACGTGTCCATTTATTAGACCAGGCATTATAATATGATTGTCCATATCATGGAATTCATAGTCCTTATACTTCGCTTTCATTGCAGGTGTTTTCCCAATGTCGGAAATTATGCTATCCTTAATAACAATAGCACCGTCAACAATAATGCGTCTGTCATTATCTACAGTAATAATTGTTGCATTTCCTAAAATATATCCCATAAATATTGCCTCTCTTTTTTGTGATATCTAAGACTAGATTTTATGATTTTATGATTTCGAT
>JAGLOK010000065.1 GCA_023139005.1 Clostridiales bacterium
CAAACCATGTATCGTCTTGTGTTACGGTATAAGAGAATGTGACCTGCGTTTGAAAATCTGCTTCTTCATACCAACCCAGAAAGTTATACCCAAGTCTTGTTACTGTGGGTGACACTGCAATTTGCGTTGCAGATACTTGGGTGATGTCACTGATTGCATCACCACCATTTTCATTAAGTGTAATAGTGTACTCATTTAGTTCCCAAATCGCATACAAAGTTGTGCCATCCAGCGGCATATTCAATGTATCGTCTGGATTATAAACAGTTCCCAGTCCATCTATCTGTGTGTTCCAATGGTCAAATGTATACTCGATTTTTTGATACCCACATGTAGGAAGTGTTACTTCCGTATCGTAACCCTGTGTGACGGTGCCTGTACTACCACTATCGTGAGTGTTACCATCAAATACCACGTCGTATTGCTTTGCTTCCCATTTTGCAAACCATTCTTTGTCAGCAGTGATTGTATATGGATAGGTGATTGCATTCACATACCCAGCTTCCTTGTACCATCCATCAAAGTCATATCCGGCTCTTACAACTGCCGGTGCTGTGTTGATGCTGCTACCATAGTTTTGTGTGATGTCACCAATTGCATCGCCACCGACCTCATTCAATGAAATCGTATGTTGATTAATGGAAAATTGTGCAGTATAGCTCGCTGCAAGGTTTGATACTGATGTGCCCGCAGTATGCAAAGTACCCCCATCGCTCCACCCATCAAGTGTGTAGTTTGATTTTGTCGGTGTAGGTAGTACAAAAGATGTAAGTAGATTGGCACTAAATGCATTAGCTCCAATTGAAGTGACGGTATTGGGTAGTGATACATTGGTTAAGCCTTTCGCAGAAAACGCACCCCCTGCAATACTTATGACGCTTTGTCCATCAAGCGTAGTGGGAATAATGATGTCTGAAGGTACAGGATCTAAAATGCCACTATATACATAGGAACTTAGCTGTGTTCCGCTCATCGCAACATCAGCATCTACAATAGTATATGGATCCGCAGCAAGACTGCTGGGTGCCAATAGCACCATAGCGATGATACATATTACGAGAAAGCTTGTAATTCTTTTCATCAACTTACGCATGTAGGTCCTCTTTTATAACCGTCAATAGTATACTGATGCGACATTCCCTACAGAAGAGTATCTATCATGGATGCATATCCAAGTAATATGTTCTGATTGCATCACTAATGAACTCTGCAAGTCCTT
Organism: Clostridiales bacterium; assembly: GCA_023139005.1. Taxonomy (GTDB): domain Bacteria; phylum Bacillota; class Clostridia; order Christensenellales; family UMGS416; genus JAGLOK01. The sequence continues at coordinate 1,220 of JAGLOK010000065.1, forward strand.
TTTTATATTGATCAATACTATCTTTATATCGTGCATCATTGATATACATATCTGCAAGTCCTGCTAGCATTTCATTTGAACACTCATAGTAATACTTTGTAATATGTTCTTGCCATGCAATGACCAATTCTACGACATCCGGTGATGACACGTCTTTATCCATGTTTTGTGCAAAACCATTAAATATTCGATCCTTATCAGCATAAATAGCATCCCAGTCTTCTTTGGTGTACTGCGATGTTTTGTCGATGCTTTGCTTGTATTCTTCCGTGTCTCCCCAGTTTTCTTTTGCTTCGTATTTATGTTGTATATTCTCTTTATCCATATAATCACCTACTACAGCGCCATACATACAAAGTATTTGACGCATGTTATTTGATTTTGTTCCATAATCAATTATATCGCAAAAAAGGGAAATAAGAAAATTATAAAAAAAGTATTGACTAAAACACACCATTTTACTACAATGAATATGAAATTTATGAAAACGAGGATTTTATGTCTGTATTATCCCGCAAGGGTAAATCGTAATTAAATAATTTATAAAAGGCTACTTTAATCAAGCTGATTACAGTCTTGCTTAGCAATACCTTTTGTAAGCCATTACCTTACAGACTGCTATAACTTCCTAGGAAATCAATTTAGAAACGTGGACGTATGGACACGTTTTTGTTATATCATAAACATGTGATTGATTATTCTAATATTTTTTGCTCGAAAGTGTTATCTGCATGGGTAATGGTGTCTTTCGAGCTTTATTATTAGGAGGAAAACCAATTGAACATGAAACAAAAGACATTTAAGACTTTAGAGTTTGATACAATCCTTGATATGCTAGCGCAACATGCAATGTCAGATGATGCAAAACAAAAATGTATCCAACTTGAACCCTACATGGATGAAGCAGAAGTAATACGAAAGATGGATGAAACAACTCAGGCAAAAGCCATCATCGCAAACTTCGGTGCGCCGCCAACCGTTTCAATGAGCAAACTAAATAGTGTTCTCGATCAGTTAAAGCATGGTGCCATGCTCTCCCCACATCTTTTGAGCGATGTATCCAGCTTCCTCAAATCGTGTACAAGGATGAAGGGCTATCTGAAAAAGGCAGAAAGTACTGCAACTGATATCGCAGTCTATGGAAACTCAATATACGACTTATCAGATACTCGATATGAAATCGACAATGCCATTGCAGATGGCTATGTTCGTGACTCCGCATCGTCTACATTAAAAGACATTCGGCGCAAAATGATTCGCATAGAAGAGCAGATCAAGAACAAACTAAGCGCAATATTGAGAAATAACAGTCATTGTTTTT
>JAGLOK010000066.1 GCA_023139005.1 Clostridiales bacterium
AATTCTTTTCATAAAACATATCTAAAAGCACATGTATTATCTGCTATCAAAGAAATTTATGCTCCAAATTGCATAAATTCTATTGACAAACGTATAATGATAATATAAGATGACAACGTCGGACATTTGAGAGAGACATTTGGTAGGTTTATTATGCATCAACTTACAATGAAAGATATCGCCAAGATATGTAATGTTTCAATAAAAACTGTATCTAGAGTTATTAACAACAGTAATGAAGTTAAACAAGAGACTCGAGAAATAGTTTTAAAAGCGATACAAGAACATGGATATCAAGCAAATTTAATGGCAAGAGGCTTAAAAAACAAAAAGACTAATACAATAATAGTTTTTATTGATAATCATAAAGAAAAGTACTGGGGAATATGGCACACTAAGATGCTTTCGTGTTTGTTTAAAGAAGCAAAGAGAAAGAAACTAAAAATTGTAGTTTCACCATCTAGTGCTCATGGACATTTGGATGATGAAACAGATGGATTTCATCTTCTAACAAGCAAAATGGCAGATGGTGCAATTATCTTAGATAATGCAGAAAATGATATTCGACTTGATTTTTTCGGGAAGAGGAAAATTCCTTATGTACTAATTGGTCAAACCAATGATAAGTCGGCAACTTGGGTAGACCTGGACAACTATAATGCAGGAAAAGTCGGATGCGAATATTTAATTAACAAAGGGTATAAAAAAATTGCGTTTATGGTAGGGCAAGATCAATTCCATGTGAATCAATTGCGAGCAAATGGATTTGAGGACATGGCAAACGAACGCAAGATAGACTACAATATCAGTTTTAATATTGATAGCGTAGAAGGAGTATATAAGAATACGTTGGAAATGTTTAAGGACATGAAATATGATGCAATATTCATATCAGGTTCTGAAAGAGCTTTGGGCGCATATAGAGCAATATTTGAATTAAACTATAAAATACCAGAGGATGTTGCAGTACTAGGCATAGACAATATCGAACAGTGCAAATATATGTATCCTTCACTATCTGTTTTAGATCAACAATGTGAAGTGTTTGCAAAGAAAATAATAAATATGCTATATAACTCAATTAATAAAATAGAGGATAGTCCTCAAAAGCAACTATTTATTGAAAACAGAATTATTGAAAGAGAGTCAACTTAAAAATTTTTTAACCGACAATGACAACGTAAGACATATTTTGCAGAAGAGACAGATGATAAATAACAAAAAATTGAATGTAATACTAAAAGAGATTTATGGAAATCAGGCAGATGAGATTTTATCTGGCATAAATGGTTTATGCAATAAGTACAAAACTATCAAAGTGTTAAGCACAAAAAAACAAACATGGGTTAGCGAAAATGATAGTATGCTCATAACTTACGCCGACATGATTACTGAAAACAACACTCCGGGAGTCAAAACGCTTCACTGCATGCTAGATAAATATATCCAAGATGGAATATCAGCAGTGCATCTTCTACCGTTTTACCCGTACTCATCTGATGATGGATTTTCAATTATTGATTATCGAAAAGTACGTAACAACGTAGGGGATTGGAACGATATTGAAGAGTTAGCTAATGATTATGACCTAATGTTTGATGCAGTTATAAATCACATTTCAAGCAAAAGCGAATGGTTTCAAGAATATTTAGGAGGGAATGAACTTTACAAAAATTATTTTATTGAATGCGACGATACTCTCGACTATTCAAAGACGACAAGACCAAGAGATCTACCCCTGCTGACGGAGTTTGATACAGCATATGGGAAAAGAAAAGTTTGGACAACATTCAGTGCTGATCAAATCGACTTAAATTTCAGAGAATATAAAGTATTACTTGAAGTATTGGATATATTGTTGATGTATATTGCATGTGGTGCAAGATATATACGACTTGACGCAATTGGTTTCATATGGAAAGAGATTGGGACAACATCTATACATCTAAAGCAAACACACCAGATAATCAAGATTATGAGAATAGTTCTGGAACATATGAACGAAAACATAATATTGATTACTGAAACTAATACACCACATGAGGAGAATGTTTCATATTTTGGAGATGACTATGATGAAGCGCATATGGTATATCAGTTTCCACTACCGCCACTAACACTGCATGCCTTTTTGACAAAAGACAGCACAGTTATCTTGGATTGGATTGATAAGCTTGAAAATATCGAAGGAAATGCAACATATTTTAATTTTCTAGCATCACATGACGGAATCGGGCTAAGGCCACTTGAAGGTATTCTAGACAAAGAGGAAATCAATTCTATTGAAAAGATGGTTATTGAACGGGGGGGACAAATATCGTATAGAGATACAGGCGACTGCAGTAAATGTCCATATGAACTTAATATAAATTATTTGGATGCGATTTGCGAAGCTGAACTTGATGATGATATGAAAGCGAACAAATTCATGGCTTCTCAAGCTATATTACTCTCAGTAAAGGGAATTCCAGGAATATATCTTCATAGCTTATTGGGCTCAAGAAATGATATTAATGGATTCAAGGAAAGTGGTATAAAAAGAAGCATAAACAGAGAAAAGCTAGATAAGAATTCATTGTTTGCGGAACTTGATGATCCATTAACCTTAAGAAGTAAGGTGCTTAGCCGATATTTACTTCTGCTAAATATCAGAAAGAAAAACCCAGCATTCTCACCAAATGCTACACAAAAATCAATATATCTTGATAAAAGGTTATTTAGCATTGAAAGATACAATAGAGAAACGAACGACAAAGTAAGAATTATTATAAATCTATCTGATGAAAAGATTATGGTTCCCGGGGGAGGGGAAAATATAATAAAGAAGAAAATATTGCCAGAGAATTTTGAAATAGAAGCATATGAAGTAATTTGGCAATTGTTATAATTTCAAAAGATAATTTCATCTTTTGAACGAACAAAAATTAAGGGAGGAAAATTAATGAAAAAGTTATTAATTTTGACACTGGTAGTCTTGATGATTGCAGCAGTTGCTTTCACAGGATGCCAAAAAGAAGAAGCAGAGAAAACTGAGGCACCAAAAGTAACAGAAGCACCTACAGAGAAGGCAGAGGATCCAACGCCTGAGCCTGAGGTGAAAATCGACTCAATCACAGTAACATCAGGACTATGGTCACAACCACTTGAGCAACAGTTCATAAGAGAAGAAGTCTTACCAGAATTTGAGGCAGCTACTGGAGTTACAGTAAACCTCGAAGTTGTTTCAGGTAACGACATCCTTGACATGTTAGAAGCTCAAAAGGCCTCAGGAGAGTGGGCAACTGACGTAGTTATGACACACAGTGGCGACATGCCAAAATACATTGGTTTTGAATATGTAACACCTTTGAATGACCTTTTAGCTGATATGGATATAACAATTTTAGAAGCTTTTAATGGTTCAACATCAGAAGGCGGAAACACATACTACATACCAATTTCAGCTGATGTATATCTTACTATTGCAAACAACAAAGCATTACCATATCTACCTGCAGGCGCAGACATGGAAACTTTGACTTGGGAACAATACAAAGAATGGGCAATAGCAATGGCAGTAGGCGAAGGAACTCCAAGGGTTGCATTCCCAGCTGAACCAGTTACAGCCGTAGTATATCAAATGGGCGGAATAGGCCTATCTTATGGCGCTGGATTCCCAGAAATTAATACTGATGGGTTAAAATCTGCATGGGGACTCGTAGGTGAAATGATGGCTGCAGACGCAATACTTGAAGCATCATTTAACTATGGTAATCCAATTGACATGATGAAATCTGAAGAAGCATGGTTGTCTTTCTATCACATGGTACCAGTTGGTGAGGTTTATTCTTCAGCACCAGCAAAATTCACAATTGGACCAGCACCAGCAGGACCAGTTGGAAACGGAACAATCGCAGGCGCATGGGGTATTGGTATTACTGCAGGAACTGAAAAGAAATCAGCAGCAGATGACTTTGTAAAATTCATTACAAGCGAAAAAATTCTTTATAAGATTTCTGCTGGTACAGGTGGATTCATACCTCCAGTTGAAGAAGTAATTGAAGTCCTTGGAAACGAACCAACAGACGAAGTTATCAAAAAAGGTCTCGGTACACTAAACGCAGGTATCCCTCATGGCGTACCAGGTTCTAATTACCAAGACTGGGGCGCAGTTAAGACAGTATACGATGAAGTATTCCAGAAACTTTGGGACGACGATGGTGTTGTAGATGTAGCATTCCTAGACACACAACAAGCAAAACTCGAAGCATTATTATTACCATAACCTAGAACTAATAAAAAGAGCATTAATTATGTTAATGCTCTTTTTATAAATAAGTATGTATAAAGAAAGGTGTTTATGAAAAACAAATTAAAACAATTCACACCATACATGTTGTTAGCACCTGCTTTGATTTATTATATTATGTTCTGGATAAGACCTGTTATAAAAGCTGTATTTGAAAGCCTCACTGATTTGGAGGGAAGCTTATCAATCGCAAACTACGTAGAAGTGTTTAAAGAACCAGTTTTTGCAGAAGCATTTGGAAACTCTATGATCTTTGCAATAGTATCTGTAATATTACAATTTGTAATAGCATTTATGCTTGCATTGCTTTTAAATAAGAAGTTTAAAGGATCAAACCTATTGCTTTTTGTTGCATTAATACCCATGGCGGTTCCACCTACAGCAATTGCCGTTTTATGGAGAACTGCTTTCTCTTCATATGGATGGCTAAATAATATGATGCAAAAAGCTGGACTTATTGAAACTCCAATACAATGGTTAACAGTACGAGGCAAAAGTGCACTAAGCTTTCTAATTTTGATAGATACGTGGACCGTATTGCCATCTGTAATGATAATACTTTTAGCAGGATTACAGAATTTAAACAAGGAATATGAAGAAGCAGGATATGTATTTGGGGCATCTAGATGGCAGGTCATTAAGGATATTACAATTCCAATTTTAAAGCCAACTATTGTGACTGCTATTATATTAAGAATGATATCTGCTATGCAAGTTTGGCTAATAGGTGTAATGATGTTTGGTTTTGGTCGCGTGCCGTTCTTAGTTGAAAGAATAGCATATTACTCTGATGTTGTGCCTTTATTGGACAATAGTTATAAAATGTCAGTTACATACTCAGTTGTTGTAACAGTAATAGTTTTAGTATCGGCAATGATATACTTAAAACTAAATAGTAGAGGAAGGAAAACCTAATATGAACACAAAAAAGTTAATTACTAGAACATTGTTCTTATTGTTTCTTGTAACAATGTTGATTGCTATATTGGTTCCCTTTTTCGCATTCTTGGCGACTTCTCTATACTCAAGTTCAGAAGTATATCAGTATCCAAGAACAATGATGCCAAGGTTTACTTATGATATGAAGATCACATGGGAAGATGATATGTATCAACTTTCTGTTTACGAGGATGATATCGAAGACTATGAGTTAAAAATCTATACAAACAGTCCTGAAAAATTGAGAATTTATCTAAAAAAACAATACTCTGTGCAATTAACTGATGAAGAGATTGTTGCTGATTTTTCAAAGTCTAAAGATGGTACTGCTGTTTATATGCAATATAAAAAGGATTTATTATACAATTTCAAAACATTTTTCACTATAACAAGTAATGCAGATAAGGCAATAATGAATTCGATCATAGCTGCAGGTTGGACAATTTTGATTTCACTTTCAATCGGATCTATGGCAGGATATACAATTGCAAGATATAGAATCAAATGGAAAAAACAGATTAATCTGTCATTACTTATAGTAAGAATGTTTCCAATGGTCGCAGTATCCATACCCATGTTAGTTTATCTAATTAGGATGGGTTTAAATGGCACCATGTTTGGACTCGCAATAGTGTATTCAGTTGGAAATATTGCACTTACAGCGTGGATAACAAATAGTATTTTCCAAGGAATTAGTGTTGAGCTAGAGGAAGCTTCTTTGGTTTTTGGAGCAAACAAGATACAAACCTTTTTCAAAATAACACTACCATTAGCTTTTCCCGGCCTTGTAGCATGTAGCATGTATGCTTTTTTGGCCGCATGGAACGACTCAATTGTTGCATTGATATTGTCAAACAGTAATCCAACACTGTCGTTGCTAATATATAAGGCGATTGGAATGAGTGGTGATATACAACTTGCTGCGGCAGGAGCTGTAATATTAGTTACACCTTCGCTTATATTCACCTTTATAATTAAGAACTACATTAACCAACTTTGGGGAGATGTCAAGTTTTAGTAAATCTGGAGGAGTAAAATGGAATATTTAAAATTAACTAATTTGACTAAGATATATTTGAAAAAAATTATAGCAGTCAATAATATGGACCTGTCAATACACAAAGGTGAATTCCTAGTATTACTTGGTCCCTCAGGTTGTGGTAAAACTACCACGATGAGGCTGATTGCGGGACTTGAAGCTGCCACAGAGGGTGATATATTGCTTGAGGGTAAATCAATTACAGGACTTGCGCCAAAAGACCGTGATGTCTCAATGATATTTCAATCTTATGCAGTATGGCCACATATGACAGTATATCAAAACATTGCATATGCTTTAAAACTAAAAAGAATGTCTAAAAAAGATATTGATATTAGAGTTAAGGAAACTGCAAAAATGGCAGATATCACAGAATATCTAGATAGAAACCCAACTAACCTATCAGGTGGTCAGCGCCAGCGCGTAGCGGTAGCAAGAGCAATGGCTGTAAAGCCAAAACTTTTCCTGATGGATGAACCACTATCAAATCTAGATGCAAAACTTCGTGTTGCAATGCGCACGGATCTTAAAAAAGCACATGAGCTATTAGGTTCAACAACAATATTTGTTACGCATGATCAATCTGAAGCAATGAGCTTAGCAGATAGAATTGTTGTTATGAATATGGGAGTAATAGAGCAGATTGGGACACCGAATGAAATATATCACGACTGTGAAACCATGTTTGTCGCAAACTTTATCGGTGCGCCCCCTACAAACTTCTTTGATGTGGAAATCGCTGTCTCAAATGACAATGTCATGGTGAAACATGGAATGTTTGAGTTTGCAGTTGCAAAAGAGATTGAAGCATCACTTAGAAAATATGCAGGTAAAATTGTAGTGCTAGGTGTCAGGCCGGAAAATTTTGACATTCTTCCAGTAGGCAAGGGCTTGCTAGATAGCAAAATAGAGTTTATTGAACCCCAGGGCTCTCACACAGTAGTGGTTATTGATATAATGGGGAAACATCATAAAATTATTTCAACAGGAACATTTGAACTTAAAGTCGGACAAGAGATAGGAATTGATATAAATCAAAACAATTTCTTCTTTGATAAAGAAAGCGGAAAGAGAATTAGGTGAATAACAGAATGAATATTGGAATGACACACTTTAGAGTTGGAGAAACGGATGGAGTTTCTCTTGAGATGGACAAATGGAAGAGAATACTCGAAAACAACGGACATAAAGTCTTCTATATCGCAGGAAGCAGTGCGGCTTGCGAGGCACTTATAATTCCACAACTCAGCTATAGAGACAAACAAGATGCAGAGATAAGTGCTGAATGCTTTGAAAGCAATCCGAAACTTAGTGAAATCTCAGTTAAAGAGAAAATATCAAAGCTTAGCAAAGAGATTGAAAATTAATTTGTAAAACTCATTAGGCTTTATGATATTGATTTAATAATACCCAACAATTTACTGTCTTTGGGTAGAGGACTACAAATAGCAATTGGCTTAACAAATGCTATTATCAAAACAGGTATAAAAGTAGTTGGACATCATCATGACTTTTATTGGGAGAGGGATTATTTTGATCATCCAAACTATGATTTTGTAAAAGAACTATTGGAAGAGTATTGTCCTCCTAAAGAAATAGAGAATATGAAGCATGTGGTTATAAACAAACTTGCACAAAATGATCTATTGGAGAAAAAGGGACTGAATAGTGATGTTGTGCCGAATGTTTTTGATTTTGATGCACCTTTATGGGTTGAAGATGATTATAACAAAACATATAGAAATGACATGGGGTTAAAAGATAATCAAGTAGTCTTTTTGCAAGCAACCAGAGTTACAAATAGAAAAGCAATAGAGCTTGCTATCGATTTGATTGCATTGCTTAATAAAGAGGAATTCAAACAAAAGTTGATTGGGAAACAGCTTTATAATGGAAAAGCCTTCAATAAGGATACAGAACTTGTTTTAGCAATGGTTGGTATGCATGAAGGTGGCGAGGGTTACGAAGAAAAAATCATACAGTATGCTAAAGAGAATGATGTGAATCTAATAGTAAAACCAGAATTAATAGCACATGCTAGGCACCTTGAAGATGGGAAGAAGGTTTATTCGCTTTGGGATGCTTATGTTCATTGTGATATGATAACATATCCTAGTATATATGAAGGATGGGGAAACCAATTCTTAGAAGGATTATTTGCAAAAAAACCACAAATAGTATTTGAATATTCAGTATTTGAAAGTGATATAATAAGTTACGATTTTGATTATATTTCGCTTGGTAACGAATACAAAGTTGGCGATAAGTCGCTTGCGAAAATCAGTGACATCGTCTTAAGGAAAGCAGCAAATGAAACTATAGAGTATTTAACTAATAAAGATAAATATTCAGCCTGTGTTTCCAAAAACTTTAAAATAGCAAAAAAAGAACTTTCACTTGATTCACTTGAAAGAGTTATTATTCCAATTGTTGACGGTGTAAAAAGATGAATTTAAAATTAGAGAGAATTAGTGATTTGCCAATCATGGAAGCCAACGAAAAAAATCATTGGGAAAAGGCAAGTTGCTATAATGCTGCTGCAATAAAAAAAGATGATGAAATTCATCTTTTTTATAGAGCAACTGATAAAAACAATAATGGCAGAGAGTGCTCTGATTACATGAATTATATTGGACATGCAACAAGTAGGAATGGTCTTGAATTTACTAGGGATAACGAGTATATACTAGGTCCGGTACCCGATTCACAGCGCTCAAGAGGATGTGAAGATCCAAGAGTTATAAAAGTTGAAGATACATATTACATGCTTTACACAGGTTTTGGTGCAAAGTATCCCGGAGACTATAGGATTTGTATGGCATCCAGCGATGATTTAATTGATTGGAAAGACCATGGTACAGTACTTGATGAATCAAACAAGGACAGTACATTATTTCCGGAAAAAATAGATGGGAAATATGTCTTGCTTCATCGTAGAGCACCAGATATATGGATTTCTTATTCGAAGGATTTAGTAAACTGGGAAGATCATCAAGTTTTAGCTAAAGTAAATAAGAAAAATGATTGGGAGTCCTGTAAGATTGGAATTGCAGGACCACCTTTTACAACGGAAAAAGGTTATGTGCTTATATATCCTGGCTAGAGTGATAGTGAAAA
>JAGLOK010000067.1 GCA_023139005.1 Clostridiales bacterium
CGAGAAATGCCTTTTGGAAACGACTTCATATTTTCAAATGAAGGAATGCTTAGACGAATTAATGCAGACCTGTCAAATGACCTTGGTAACCTAGTGCATAGAACGACTGCAATGGTAATCAAATACTTTGATGGTATAATTCCGAAGTCTTCATTCGAAGGTGAACATGAGAAATTGCTTGAAGAAGTATATAACGATACCCTGAATGAGTATCAAAATAAAATGGACACGATGAATATATCGCTAGCACTAGAGGCAGTGTTTAAAATGATATCTGAATCAAATAGGTACATCGACTTAACAACACCTTGGATATTAGCAAGAGATGAAGAAAAAAGAGAAGAGCTAGCAGCTGTAATGTTTACGCTTTGTGAAAGTATTCGCATAATTTCTGTTATGCTCAGTCCTGTAATGACAAATACACCACAGAAGATATTTGAACAATTAGGCGTTGATAAACTGGACACTACTTGGGAGAGCATCAAAAGATTTGGAGCAAACATCAATGGAAACACAGTAACAAAAGGTGAAGCACTATTTCCACGTTTGGATATAGAAGTGGAACTTGAAGAATTATCCCCAACTATAACAGCACGGCCTCAGAAAGATGAAATCACAATTGATGACTTTTCAAAGCTTGATTTAAGAACAGCTGTAATAACAGCATGTCAAAAGGTTGAGAAATCGAATAAACTATTGAAGTTAACATTAGATGTAGGTGGTGTTGAAAGGCAAGTTGTATCAGGTATTGCGCAGTACTACTCAGCAAAAGATATGATAGGTAAGAATGTAATTGTTGTATATAATTTAAAGCCTGTAAAACTACGTGGTGAATTAAGTGAAGGCATGATATTATGTGGTGAGGATGAAAATGGTAAATTGTCATTAGCTACATTATATGAAGATTTAGGCGAAGGTTGCGAGGTACGATAGTGGGTTTGGTAGATTCACATTGTCATTTAGACGATGTAAAGTTTGAATCAAATAGAGACGAAATTATAAGAAGCTTCAAATCAAATGGAATTGATTTTGTTATTACTTGTGGTGACTCTGTAAGAAGCTCATACAATTCATTGAAACTTGCGCAAAAATATGAAACCATCTATGCCACAGCAGGTATCCATCCACATAATGCAAAAGATTGCACATTTAAAGCATCTGAAGAAATTTTCACACTATTAAAACAGAAAAGAGTTGTAGCAGTAGGGGAGATTGGATTAGATTATCATTATGACTTTTCTCCACGTGATATACAGATAGATTGCATGATGAAACAAGTACGTATTGCACAAAGACTGAACATGCCTATTGTATTTCATATCAGAGAAGCATTTGGTGACTTCCTTTCTTTAATGCGCAACAAAGAAATACAACAAAGAGGTGTAATGCATTGTTTTTCTGGAAGCATTGAAGTTGCAAGAGAGTGTCTGGATAATAATATGTTAATATCATTTACCGGTAATATTACTTTTAAGAATGCACACAAATTGAGATATGTTGTAAAATACATTCCATTGGAAAAAATGATGATCGAAACAGATAGTCCCTATATGACCCCTGAACCAAATAGAGGTAAAAGAAATGAACCAAAACATGTCTTTGAAGTTGCGGAATCAATTGCAGCAATCAAGGATATAAATCTTGATAAAATAATCAATACAACAAGACAAAACGCAATTGATTTTTTCAATATAAACAGTGAGGTAAAATGAAGGATACATATTTATATCAACATAAGAACGCATTATACATTAACTTAACGAACCAATGCACGAACAACTGTGACTTTTGCATACGACACAATGCGGATGGCATTGATGGATATGACTTGTGGCTAAAAAAGGAACCTAAAACAACTGATGTCATACATGAACTAAAGAAATATAAGATTTCAAAATTTAATGAAATTGTATTCTGTGGATATGGCGAACCTATGATGAAGCTGGATGTATTGATCGAAGTTTCACATTATATTAAAAAACATTATCCTGATACACAAATCAGAATCAATACAAATGGACAGGCAAACCTGTATTACAGGGAAGATATTACAACAAAGTTGCATGGATTAATTGATGTAATCAATATTTCATTGAATGCACCGAGTGCTGATGAATATGATGAAATCTGCCATAGTGACTTTAGTACTCGCGCATATGAGGGGTTACTCGAGTTTGCACAACTTGCAAAGAAGCATGTACCGATGATAAGACTCAGCGTGGTAGATGTGATTGGTGAAGTAAAAGTAAGACAATGCCAGAAAATCGCTGATGACAATCAAATAGAATTACACGTTAGAAAATTGATATAAAAAAGATGCCTCACATTGATGAGGCATCTGCTATGTTTAAGTTATCATAATGATAACCCTTATACTAATTTACATAAATTTATATGTATTTTGATATTATAACTGATGTATAAGAAAAATACAAATTTAGTTAGA
>JAGLOK010000068.1 GCA_023139005.1 Clostridiales bacterium
ATGCAATACAGCGATACAAAGGTTTAGGAGAAATGGACCCAGAGCAACTGTGGGAAACGACGCTCAACCCCGATGGTAGAAAGCTCTTGCAGGTCACTATTGATGATGCAACAGCAGCAGACCACATCGTGCGTACATTGATGGGGGACAAGGTAGAGCCGCGTCGTGACTATATTATCAGTCATGCAAACTTTGAAGCAGGCGAAGATATCGCAGGGATTAAACCAATAGGGGGTGGCACATAATGGCAAAAAAGAAAATTATCAGAAATGAAACCATTATTAAAAGCTCCATGGTAGAAGTCATGCATGACTCCATGATGCCGTATGCAGAATACGTTGTAATGGAACGTGCACTTCCGAGAGTGGAGGATGGACTGAAACCCGTACAACGAAGAATCCTATATACGATGCGCGAACTATCCAATACACCGGACAAACCCCATAAGAAGTCTGCAAGGATCACAGGCGATACTATGGGTAAGTATCACCCGCATGGTGATACGTCCATCTATGAAGCGATGGTACGCATGGCACAGCCATTTTCAGTAAGAGAGATGCTGGTAGATGGTCACGGAAACTTTGGTTCAATCGACGGTGATAGAGCAGCAGCAATGCGATATACAGAGGTACGAATGGCGCCGCTTGCACTTGAGATGCTTCGTGACATTGAAAAGGATACAGTACCGTTTTCATACAACTTTGATGATACCTTGAAGGAACCGGACATGCTACCGGGTCGGTACCCAAATCTATTGGTCAATGGTGCAATGGGAATCGCAGTCGGCTTGGCTACCAACATGGCGCCGCACAACTTAGGAGAGGTAATCGATGGTGTTTGCGCACAGATTGATAATCCCAATATTACAACAGAAGGCTTAATGGAGCACATCAAAGGACCTGACTTTCCAACCGGCGGGTATATCATCGGTTCAGATGGCATCAAAGATGCTTATGAAAAGGGTAAAGGCCGCGTCATTATGCGCGCTAAGGCAACGATAGAAAAGGCAAATGCAGGCAAGCAAAATATCGTTATTACCGAGATACCATATCAGGTCAACAAAGCATCCATGCTTGAGAAGATTCTTAAGACAACACTAAGCAAAAAAGGAATACTCACAGGAATCAGTGACATACGCGATGAAAGCGATAGAGAAGGCATGCGTGCTGTGATTGAAGTAAAAAAGGATGCAGATGCAAACAAGATATTGCAATACCTATACAAATATAGTGACCTACAATCAAGCTTCAATGTTAATGCAGTTGCTATTGCAGATGGCAAACCAAGGTTATTAAACCTTAAAGAAATTATTGCCTATTATATAAAGCATCAAGTGGAGGTCGTTACACGCAGAACACGCTACGATTTAGAGCGTGCAGAAGCACGAGAGCATATCTTGTTAGGATTGAAGATTGCAATTGAAAACATCGATGAAGTCATTGCCATCATCAAGAAATCTCCCTCACCAAATGAGGCGAAAAGAAGACTGATGCAGCGCTTTGAACTCACAGGACTACAGGCACAGGCTATACTTGACATGCGGCTTGCACGACTTACCGCACTAGAAGTTGAGAAGGTAGAAACTGAGTTGGCAGAGCTTAAGAAACTAATCACAAAACTCAAGTCGATATTACGTTCCAAAGCGAAATTGATGAATGTTATCAAAAAGGAACTTGAGGAGATTAAGAAGCGTTATAACAATGCACGTAGGACACGTATCGTAAAAAGCGAGGACAAGCAACTCCCAAGTGCAGAAGACTTTGTTCTTGTTGAAGATGTCTATGTGTCATTAACACGTGATGGATACATCAAGCAAATGGCAGAAAAAACGTATATCAGATCTCAACGTGAGACATTGATTGATGACCTTGCAAATATGGATGTTCCAATATTGCTTACAAAAACGACTACCGCACATTATCTATTGATTTTCACAAGTATAGGAAATGCATATAGATTACCATGTCAAGAGATTGTTGCAGGCAAATGGAGTGCAAAGGGAAACCATCTTTCAACGCTAATCCATGGATTTGATGTTGAAGAGAGAATTGTTGGAACACTCCTATACAACAAACTACCAACAGTTGGCAAAATAATGTTCATCACAAAGCATGGCATGGCAAAAAGCACAGAAATAGAAGAGTTTGATGTGCGCAACAAGAAGGTCGTTGCATGCGGACTGAAGTCAGGCGATGCAGTGGTTTCAGTTAACCTTGTAAAACGCGGTGAAAACATACTGCTGATTACGAAAAAAGGAATGTCTTTGTGCATGAGACAAGCACAAATCTCCGCAATGGGACGTGCAGCAAAAGGTGTCAAAGCAATGACGTTGTCACCTGATGATGAAATACTATTTGCACAACCGCTCAATGAAGAAGGCGAAGTAATGATTGTAACAGAAACAGGCTATGCAAAGCGTGTTTTGGCATTGGACTATATTCCACAAAACAGAGGTGGAAAAGGTGTGCGCACCATGAACTTTACAGGCAGTGGCTCAAATGGTTCTCGTATTATTGGAGTTGTTTATATAACACTTGCAAAAGACCTCGTGTTTGAGTTGAAAAACAAAGAAATTGCACGCATCAACAGCGAAGAAATATCGATACAGACCCCATTTTCAAAGGGTAAACCGTATGTTAATGCTGTGATGGGTAATGATGTAGTAAAGTGCTATATGCATTTGGATTGATGATTTGAATGCAAATGGTGCTTGGGTCTATGTCTCATAAATATAACCCACATTATTTAAGTGGTTTAGTAAAGTCTTAATATAGCAACATTATGAATTGGTTAGCCATTGATTGGATTGCACTTTTTACTAATGAGCTCAAATATGTTAAAATACAAGCAGAGAAATACGAGGAGCTTATACATGAATAAGTTTTCAGACACCCAAGATGAATCGGTAATTGAACTATACAATGCAATTTCTCATCTTGAATCATCAGAAGAAGTCGATGTATTTCTTGAAGATTTACTGACGATTAATGAGATACAATCAATAGCACAACGCTTTCATGTAGCGCTACTGCTTTCAGATGGAATAAAATACACCGAGATCGAAAAAAGAACTGGTGCGAGTACAGCAACAATTAGCAGAGTTAAGAAGTGTTTAATCTATGGAAGTGGATACAAGAAAATAATTGACAAGACGAGAAAAGAAAGTAAGGTATAATGAAAAAGATTAAGCACAACAAAATGCAGAATGAAGCAATCGCGCATATCGACGGACCTCTTCTAATCCTCGCAGGTGCAGGTTCGGGTAAAACAAGTACCCTTACTGCGCGCATTGCAAACATTATCAACTCAGGAAAAGCAAAACCCTTTGAAGTACTTGCAATCACATTCACAAACAAAGCAGCACGAGAGATGCGTCAACGCATTGAAGCTGCGCTGAGTGTTGACACAAGCGACATGTGGGTCATGACATTCCATGCAATGTGTTCGCGTATTTTGCGACAAGACATTGAGCAGTTGGATCAAGGCTATACCAAATGGTTTTCAATTTATGATGATACAGATAGCCTTGCTATCTTAAAAGCTATTGCTTCATCACTTGGACTCAATACCAATTATTATGCACCACAAGCCCTGAAAGGGCATATTTCAAAGGCGAAGAATGCTTTGATGGATCCAGATGCCTATAAGGACTTCCTGAAAGATGACTTCAGAGCAGAGAACATAGCTCAAGCTTATAAGATGTATGAAAGAGAACTACAGAAAAACAATTCATTGGATTTTGATGATTTATTAATCAAGGTGCTGGAGCTTTTTGTATGCTGCCCCAAAGTCTTAGGCAAGTATGAAAACAGATTCAAATATATCCATGTGGACGAGTATCAAGATACGAATGCAGCACAATATGAAATCGTAAAGGCGTTGAGTTCCACTCGAAAGAACATATGTGTTGTAGGCGATGATGAC
>JAGLOK010000069.1 GCA_023139005.1 Clostridiales bacterium
ACATATGGATATGACGTTACGACGACAATTTCTTCACCTTCAGCAATACTCTCGCCATTTGGGAGTTTCTTTGCGTTATAAATGGTTTCATACACCCGAGATTTACGCTGTGTCACCAAAGAAGTTTCAAAACCTACAGAATATTTACGCTTGAGTCCATAGATTTCTATCATTATCGTTTCGTCCTGACAAAAAGCTATAATGAGTATATCCTGTTCATATGAGTTTGAAACATAGAGGTTTTCCCCAGTTCTAAAATTCAATAAAGGATCTTCATCTAGCGGCAAGCTTTCCGTATGACGTAATGTTGTTGTGCCACTGGTTTTTAATTCAGCCATATTTGCACAATAATTCAAAGCACTTGTTACATCGCAAATTCCAAAGAAACCGTTATACTCAAAACCGAGATTATCTTTTTCAGTCCCTTCAATCCAACCATTTCCCTGCGTATAAGGCTCGAATATATCATTGATAGATAATACTTGGTCATGCCTTATAATGCGCCCATTGATTAATGCACACGCTTTTTGAGCATTGGACGTATACACATTATTATCCAACGTATATGGCAATGTATAAGAAGCCATTAGCACGCCATATTCTTCATTGTCTGCATCCGCAGGCTTAATCTCCGTCGCTTTTTCTTTATCCCATATGGGGATAGGATCAGGCATTATTATATCTTCAGCTATGCTTTTGGTACATCCTACGATTACAATCGTCAGAACGAGCACTAATGCTATCAATACATTGATCAATGTGCTTTTCTTTGTTTTTAAGATCATTGATATTCTCCTTTTCTTATCGTCGGTAATTGATAACTTGGGTATCAATAATGAGCTCTTATGTGATGAAGCTTTTATTAGCCTAAATAAAGTGGATGCATAATCATGATTTTTGTGATATCCCACTTCAGACAGCACCTTCATGTCACACATGAGTTCAATATCTTTGCGCATAATCGAAAACGCAAACCATAGTATCGGATTGAACCAATGCAATATATTGACCATATAGCTAATAAAAGTGATCAGTGTATCATGATGCTTTATATGCAGCAATTCATGAATCAATATGTATCGTTTGTCTTCAACGCTAAGCTTTTCAAATTCTAAGGGCGAGATTAAAATCTTAGGATTGAAAATGCCATACACTGCCGCTGTACTGACACCACTTGAGACGATTACATTGATTTTTCTCTTAATGCCCAGTTGTTTCTTGCACTCAAGGAAAATTTGAGTGAAAGTGTCATCATCATAAAGTCTGTTTTTCCTTAACTGTATTGCAAAATGGAGGTTATTTAGAAGAAAGAACAGCAATATTAGGATAACACCAACAATCCAAAGTTTCATATCAAATACTGTTCTGTTTGATTGTGATTCAGAAGATTCTATGACATATGCTCTTGGCGCATTGTTATTGCTCGCTATATTTGATTGATCTATTGTAGACGTATTTACAGATACAGCATCTGCAATTCGTTGATCCTCGGCAGCATTCATCTCTTCAATATATTCTTGCACAGCAAAGGGACTGCTAGAAGAATTGTAATTTAATATATTGTGTATACTCAACGGACTTTGTACGGATATGGGTATGAGTAAACTTGCCATCAACAATATAAACACAAACTTCATAACAAAGCTGGATTTACGAATGATGAATACCCTTACCAAAAGGACAAGTATAACCAGTATGCTCGCACTGATAGACATTTCAATAATCTTATATAAAAAAGCATTCATAGTGTACCTACTTCAAATCGTCAAGCATTTTTTTAATTTCGCTTAACTCTTTTTCTGATATTTCAGTGTTTTCCAAAATCCCTCTAATCATCATATTGGCAGAGCCTTTGTAGACCCTATCTAAGAATTTGTTGGTTTCTGTCTTTATTACTTCCTGCTCTTCTACCAATGGATAGTACATCTTGACTGTATCCTCTACTATACCGATGGCTTCTTTATTTGCTAATCGACGAACCATAGTAAGAATGGTGCTCTGTGACCAATCGGTAGTCAGACTCACCTGTTTGCAAATCTCACTTCCGCTTTGTGGCGACTTCATCCATAGTGCATTCATGATATAGATTTCATTTTCACTGATTCTAGGCTTCATTTATACATCACTTCCTTTGCATTGCTTTGTACCGTTACACTGTAATATTACATTGTAACATTTGCTTTGTCAAGATATTCCTTTTCTATAGGATTTCTTTTCTACGCAGAAAGGTAAAACGAAACTTGCGGATATGTGCCGCAAGTTTCTCTAAAGTGCTCTTTTGATATACATAGAAAGCGAAAAAGGATGGGTAGCACGAGTAGTCGTAGCTACGAGTACACATTCTTTTTCAAGACCTAGTTTCGAATTCTCTCCATTCGAAACTAATCTTACACCCTCCACTTCCTCCGATACACAGAAGGCGTGACCCCTTCTCTTTTCTTGAAGCAATTGGTTAGGTGCGCAGTATCAACAAAACCCAAATCCAATGCGATTGTGCTGATTTGTGCGTTGGAGTTAATGAGCTTGCTCTTGCACAACTCTATGCGCTCCTTGATGATAAATTCATACGGTGGAACACCGAAATATGCTGTGAACTGATTGGTGAAGTGATACTTACTATAGCCTACGCTTTTTGCCATATCAGATACGTTTAGTGATTTGTTTTCGTAGATACATCGTCTGGCGTATTGTGCTGCAATCTCGTAGGGTGAGTTTTCTTTGATATTAAGTGTTAGTAGGTCACTGAGTATTTGACGTACAGTGTTGGAGAGAGTCTCTACCCTATACTTTGGTGATGCAGTCGTCTGCTCCATCAAGCGCCTTATGCCGCTTGCGATTATCTCTGCATCCATACCGCTGAGTACATATCCCTTGTTTTCTACAATCTTATCATAGTAGTATCGAGTGCAGCCGCCTTTGAAATGCGCATAGATAATATTACAAGAATTGTCCTTGTACGCACCATAGACCTGATGGGGATCGCAGTCAATCAAGAATGCTTGCCCTGCATGTAATACTTGATCAGTGCCTTGGAACTTTAGAAAACTCTTGCCACAAACTACATAGTATAGCAAGAAAGAGTCATAGTCTTTTCTGTCTGTTAGATAGTGCTTTGTACACTCTAACTCACCACAAAACTGCATATAACATAGTTTCTTTATCTGCTCTTTGGATATATATCCTGGTAGATAAGATTTCTTGGATATAAATTGTTTTTTAGTTTTCTCGTTATCCATAGCACGATTTTACAATAAAAAAGCTTAAATATGCAATAATTTTTTTTACGCGAATGTTATTAT
>JAGLOK010000007.1 GCA_023139005.1 Clostridiales bacterium
TACTACAATATTCTTTTCAGTTTTGGGGATAAATGCGAGTGTTTAGAGCCGTTACATATCCGCACTGAAATGAAGCGTAGAATACATGATATAGCTACCATATACGAAAACTAGAACAAGGAGTCTAGGAATGATTATTAGTCCAGCGTACTGCATCTAACCGATCAAGAATCAAAACACATTTTTCATCATGTGAAATAGGATCAAGGTAAAAAACTGGCGATGCAGGGCTTCCTCAAATTTATCGCCCATTAAATATTAATAATTCAATACACCACTCATTATAACTTCTAATTATTGCTATAGTATCTGCTTTCTATTACTCATAATCTTGAGTGTATCTTCTCCATTCCTTTTAGGTAAAGCATATTAACTATAGTACCATTTCCTTTCCACCAGTTCTTTGCTACTTGCCATTGTTCAGGGTAATCATTCCATCCCCAATAAATATTCCAAGAGCCGTCATCAAGTTGCGTTTTAATAATAAAGTCACATTCGTAATCAGCAATTTCCTTATTGTCAGCATAAAAAACACTGTTTTTTGAATTGAAAAATCGAGATGGTTTACATATGTATGATGATTCCCAAGCTGAGGTATTATGCATGATGCTGCGTGTTACTTTCTCACGCAGGCGTTTTTTTAACAGCGCTAGATCAATGAATTCTGTCACACCTGCTCTTTTACAATACTGCATAAGTCTTATATAGAGAGTCACCGAATGCATATCGTCGCTCAAACCCTGTTTGTCATCGGCATAATATGCTTCCGTTGCAATACGACAACCGAGCTTATATAAATCACTTTTTTTCTCTGCAAAGTGTACAATAAACCCCGCAAGGCAAGCAGTAGGATTGTAGCTGTCGGCGCTATCAACATCAGCGTGCCACCATCGCGCGTGAGGATAATCGTTATTACTGACAATTTCGTTGTACCATAATCTACCATCAAAATCTTGTCCACTTTCAAGATATTTCAACATACCTTTAATAATTTGGTGAGTACTATCCGTAAAATCAATTTCGTTTATAATCTCGGTTGCACACCAAGTCTGTATTGGTGAAGAATTTGGATTCCACGCATCTGGCTCTAAAGCATGACCAAAACCGCCGTCCTCGTTTTGATAATAAGACAATGCCTTTAACACAGCTCCTTTGCTACCATTTTCAAAGTGATATTGCCACCTTGCCAAGTCAAGCGGCCTTGCATTGCGATACATAAACTCTCTTGCTTTCTCAAATGTTTTCATTCCTCTGCCTCCAAACAAATATAGATAACTTAATATTATTTTACTTCCCATTGACCTGACCATTATAGACATTATCATTACTATAAGCATTTTTTATATCATACCACTATATCCCATTACTAAAAAGCATTTTATGTCATAATCTGCTATTGATAATACCCAACCATTAAAGCCACAATACTACTGTTGCAGGTCTTCAGGGGTGTTTTTCAACCTTGAGATTTACTGGATTAGCCTAATAGTTATATTTGCAGATTAATAGACAAGCAGTTTTTAACCATGGTATCATATAGATACAAGACTGAAGCAATTCAGTTTGGCATTAATGACTAATTGAATATCCTGTTTAATTTCTTATATTTGCAAAAAACACGAAGCATAACAATGCAAGGAGATCATATTATGAAGAAAAATGTAAAAAACAATGTACACTGGGTCGGCAAAACAGATTGGGAACTACGTCAATTTCATGGGGATGAATATTCAACAAATAACGGATCGACCTATAACTCTTATCTGATACAAGAAGAAAAAACTGTTCTCATCGATACCGTATGGATGCCTCATGCTCAGGAATTTGTGGACAACTTAGCGGGTGAGATAGATTTAGACAGCATCGACTATATCATCGCAAACCATGGCGAGGTGGATCATAGCGGTGCGCTTCCTGAACTTATGAAGCATATACCAAATACACCGATTTATTGTACAGCACATGCTGTCAAATCCTTAAAAGGGCAATATCATTGCGACTGGAACTTTCAAGTCGTCAAAACAGGTGATACATTAGATATCGGAAACGGTAAATCTCTTGTATTTGTATCCATGCAAATGCTCCATTGGCCCGATAGCATGGCGACATATTTGACGACTGACAATATACTCTTTAGTAACGACGCTTTTGGACAACATTATGCAAATGACATGTTATTTAACGATCTAGTAGATCAGTGTGATTTGATGAGAGAGTGCATAAAGTACTATGCAAATATACTGACACCTTTTAATCCAATCCTCCGCAAAAAGCTGGATGAAGTAATCGGATTGAATCTTACTGTAGACATGATTGCGACCAGTCATGGTGTTATCTGGCGCGACAATCCAATGCAAATTGTTGAAAAATACTTACAATGGGCTAATGATTATCAGGAAAATCAAATCACCATCATTTATGACACCATGTGGGGCGGGACAAAGGATCTTGCAAATAAAATCGCGCAGGGTATCACATCACAGGATCATGATGTTCAAGTGAAGATATATAATATCTCAAAGAGTGACCAGAATGATGTAATTACAGAAGTATTCAAATCCAAAGCCGTTCTGATCGGCTCCCCAACCATGGGAAATACCATTCTTCATTCTATAGCAGGGTTTATGCATCTTATGAAGCAAATGAAGTTCAAAGGCAAAAAAGCATCAAGCTTCGGGTGCTACGGATGGAGCGGAGGATCGGTTAAAGTACTTAACACATTACTAGCAGATGCAGGTTTTGAGGTAATGGATCAAGGTTTTAAAAACCAATGGAATCCCGATGAGCAGCAGCTTTTAGATGCCATCGATTTCGGAAAACAGATTGCAAAGGCTTAAGCACTAAAGGGAAAGCTATATTTAGCTGACAATTGAATATTCAGACAATGAAGGAGTGTACCTGTTATGGGACACTCCTTTGTTTATAATAAAAACATAGAAACTTTAGAAAAAGAAAGACCGCTCACGAGAAAGGAGCTTCTCATGGTAGCACAACAGCAAATCATGCCCCTGGATACATACATTTTGCGGGTTATATATAAAAAGACACCAACCAAACCAACCCCTCATATTCCTTCCCTCTCTTCCCGCGATCGCACAGCTTGCATCAATGTTGAATCCTTTGCAAAGCTGTGCAAGAATCGGGGGATCGCACTGGGGCGCAATCAAATGTTTCGCTGGCTACGGGAGTGTGGGATTATCTCCAAGTCAAAAAGCACATGGAACATGCCCATGCAGCGCTACATAAACCTGGGCGTACTGCGCGTGAAGGAGACCTTTGTCATCATAAACGATGAGCAAGTGCCGAAGTTTTCGCCTTTGATTACCCCAAAAGGGCAGGCGTATTTGCTGGAGAAGCTGATGAGGCGTAAAGATGTAGGATAGCACTTTCCATGGTCTATAGAAAAGCTACGTAGAACAAAGCGGTTATGCAAGTTTAGCATTGGCAGACTCATATGTTAAATGGGTGAAGATGGAAGATGGTACTGTGTGATCGTAGTATTTTGACGACTATTTAGTCGCTCTTTATCTGTAGGTGACTTCCGGTAAACAAAGATTGGATTCGATCTCCCAAGACCTCGGATAATTGGTTGAACTGTACAGCGCCGGTGCAGTGGCCTGCGTAGTACTTTGCTTTGAATCGCTTTAGGTCTGTGCCGATATCATTTTTAATCAACCCCTCATCGGTGATGCGCTTTAGATGGAAGCCACCGATAACATAATCCAGATCAACATTTTCTTTTGCGGATACTTGCTGCATGATATTGACGATGCCCTTATGTGAACAGCCGGTAATCAAAACATTACACTTGTTTTCGCGGATAAAAAGTGCTTGTTCATGATCAAACATATCTCGGACAAAAGCATTGTCCTTCTTTTCATATAGATTGCTGTTTTGCAATTCCATGATGTCGCAAGGCTTTATATCGGAGATGAGCTTTAGGTTGTCATCGACTGTATAGTCGCCATCTAAAAAGGTTATTCTTTCATGATATTTTAGACCTTTGTCCAAGCCCGCATATCGTTTCTCGCCATTTTTTATGGAATAGAAATCACCAAATGCTTTTTTATTGATATATACAGCAGCTTTTTTGTTGATGTCTAAAAAATCCTGCAATCCGCCACCATGGTCATAGTGCCCATGAGAGAGTATTGCGATATCCACTTGACTGAGATTGATATTAAGCTTTTTTGCATTTTCAATAAACAATGAATCAAGACCCATATCAAAGAGTATTTTATGGTGTTGGGTCTGTATATAAAGACTTAATCCATCCTGTTTTTCAAGGTGTGGACTTTCGCTTTTGTTTTCAACTAGTACTTGTATTTTCATTCGACAACCTCGTATACCGCTTTATATATTATAGCATATGGATAACGAGGAAGTGTGCATCGCACAAGGATTGAAGGAAATACTTTGCGTGCAAGGGGTTTGTTTGTGTACAGACCATATAATCAAAGGCGACGAATAAAAACCATAAGGGTACATTAACATGCAGTTTCTAGAAAACATATGCAGAATATGGTATAATTTGAAAAGGTTATTTCAAACAAATTGCAGATAGAGATTGAACAAAACAGAGCGTACAAACAATGGGAGGAAACCATGAAAAAAACAAGAATTGGATTACTGAGTGTATCTCTGCTAATCATCATAACAAGCATACTCACCAGCTGCTCTTTATTTAATCCCATACCCAAAAATTACACGGAAGGGATCAAATACGATAGGCAATATCCCGATCATATACTAGACATTTACGAGGATGCTATCGTCTATGATAGCAGCGCTCTATTTGATGATGTTGTGCTATCCATGGGAACACAAGATGATATGGATGAAATAATTGTTCGCTACAGAGACTTTCTACAGAAGAACAATATCTCACCTATAGCGTATGAAGAAAGCATGGAAGAGCTCTATATCCGATTCATTTTTGATGGATATGAATTTGAAATCAAGGCAGAAAAGCCCGAAGGTGAGCATGAAGAAGCACAATACAAGCATGTAATCCATATATCAACCAAAAAAACAGACAGTAAGCAAGTAAGCAATACTGCAAATGCAACAGCTGCGGCAGGGTCGACACCCGCACCAACTGCAAATGCGCAAAATGCGACACCCGCGCCCCAACAGATCACCACAGCCGGGCAAGATGAAGTGCCACTAACATTCCTTTCAATCGGATCATGGTTTTCTGCATCATCAAGCTATGTTGATGGATCCTCGGATTTTTCCGATTACACATTTTTCATAAAAGATGCAACCAATGGAACACTCCACATGTTTAACTATCAAAATGGTCTGAAGCTGGATTTTGATTTTACATATGTATTGGTCAACGGGGTACTAGTGCTCTATTTAGAAAATGGTACTGAGAGACGCTATGATGCATATCAATACTACAATACGATACACCTTTATTCTCAGATGGATGGTGGAAAAATCGTTTGCTTGAACTGGGAAGATATAACAGGGGTCAGTCCGTCGGATTCTTACATGAGCGCATTTGGTGACTGGATTTACTACGATCCATTAGATAACACATCAACTATCATGGCAATATGGGAAAACGATGGTGGATATATGTATAACTTATTTGATGATGGTGTCAATGACGAAGTGAGCTGGACGTTTAGCAACGGTAACATTTCATTTGATCATAATTTGACCGACTATACAGATAGCGATCTTAAATTAGAGCACCGAGGAAATGTACTCGTTGCAACCCGTGGAGATGGGCAGGAATGGGCATACAATCGTGTATCGAATTTTATTATGGCCGGTGGGTATGAGTTAATCTTATCTAATGAGCCGGATCTTACCGCTTGGGTCATGGTGCTTGATAAAGAAGGCTACTCCAATCATACCATCTCAGCGGACGGAAGCGATTTTAACCAAGACAGCATTTCTTGGTTTGTAGACTACCAAAACGGAATGCTCAACATTATGCTAAACGGCGATCAGCACGTTTATTACTACCACTTCTTCGAAGAAGGACTGTACCTATATGAGCCGATTGAAGGCTTCTTCTATGAGTTTCTTGATTTGGGGGAAAATCAGTAGGTTTGGGGGAGTATAGTAAGATGAAAGTGTTATGTTGAGAAATTTAAAAATATAGCAATGGAAATAACAACTTCATAAAACCTTTCTAAATACCGACTAACAAATACCATAAAGCACCTTGCATGCAAGGTGCTTTGCTATAACTAGAAGCTTTTGTGAAGAGCATTCTCAAATTAACCCAAACGAAAACACATGAACAACGGGTTTGTCTTCATCAGCAAATAACTCCAGCACATACAGTCTATTGTTTTCTATATCGTATGCACAGCCACCGAGGTGGTGCATGTCTGTTTCATCTCTGTAGGTGAGCATGAACTCACTCAAATTAACAATGGCATAGGGTTGCACAATGTTTGCATCCAACGTACCATCTTGCACCATTGCAAGTTGCACAAGGTCGTACATGATGAGTGCTGCTGCGAAGTCATCATTCCACCATCCACGATCATCGTGCGGATAGGCAGGGACATCGGGGTATACGGTGTTGTCATCGCCATCGATGGGGTAGACTACGCCATTTGAAAAGCCATACCATGTATCACCGAAGCCATGTGTTGCAGTGAATACAATGCTGTCACCTGCTTTGCAAGATACAAATGCGCCTCCTGTGATGCTATCTGCATGAGAGTAGTTATCCATCTTGTTTCCTGCATCGCCTTCATAGGAGGTATCGTAGTTGATTAGGGGTACAGCATTTATCATATCTCCGTTTGAAGAGCTCATGATATCCTCGGACGATACTGCAAAAAGTCCTGGACCCATACCGCTCCAGCCACCGTCTCGGAATCTACCGGTAAGTAGGTCATTGCCACCGAATGATGCTTTAAACTTTGATGGAATCTTGAAGAGGTAGTCGTTGGTCGCATAGGGATAGTCGCTAACTTGACATACAGTGCTTGCAGTGTCTAGGGTTGTATTGGTTGCGCCATGTGTAGTGCGGGGCGTGTCGTCCTCATAGTGCTGACCAAAGCAGAAAAACAATTGATCATCCAATACTTCAAGCCCAACACGGGGGATCTCCATCGACCAATCATCAAACAAGTCTCCCTTGATATCGGTAAATGGTGTAATCACTTCGGCTTGATTGAGTTGATTGATATCAGTTGTAAGGTTGGGCTCGGGGATAGTGATCTCTGCAATGTATGTGTACCAGTTATGTCCTGCGATGAATAGAGAGTTGTTCTGCATGTTGTAGCAGAGAGCCTCACCGCCGTAGGAGAACATCGTCTGCTCTGTGTTGCCATCATCCGGCAATCTGAATGCGCCCAAGTATTGTATGCTATCTACAGAGAGGCTATTTTCACTGATGGGGACTTGTACAGCGTTATCTTGCTTTGTAGTTGTTTCCTTTTGCTGTGTGGCTTCCTGTGTTGCTTTGTCATATGATTGTTGTTGCGTGTTTTGATCTATAGCTTCGGTACAACCAGACAACAAAAATGCGATTACCATGAGTATTAACAAATATTTCTTCATCATATACCTCTTTTTTGATTGCTTGTGGGGCGCAATGCTCTGCGCCCCTGTAGTTCCTATCATTTATATTATATCAAACTTTATTTTGCTGATTTTTTTGCCTTGAGCATGTAGACCATTAGTGCTGCGACCAATACTGCAATCAATACGAGTAATGCAATGATGACAGTCTGTAGCATGTTGTCGCTTGCGCTACTTCCGATATCTGCATTGCCTGCACCGACTACGATGAGCTGTTCATCGTTTTCCTCTTCTGAACTCATTGCTTCTTCCTGAACTTCTACTTCTGCTTCTACTTCAAGAGCAGGTGTTGCTGTTGGCACTTCTACAGGGGTTTCGGTAGGCTCAGGAGTGGGATCGGCTTCCGGCTCTGCAGCAGGCTCAGGAGTGGGGGTTGCTGTAGGTTCCGGCGTGGGCTCTATCACGGTGATGGTGATGGAACTTGAGATCACTTCTTTTTCCAGTCTGTCTGTACCGAGTCTGTACACCTCTGCTCTGAATCTGTAGGTTGTTGTGTGCTCTGGTGTGTAGTTTGCATGACCAATGTATAAGATGTCCATATTGTCTGCTGTAAATACTTGTGCGCCGGTTTGGTCAAACACCTTGATATCAACTGGTTTGTTGCCTGTATTTACGCCACTGAAGTTGATGCGTATGGATTCGCCTTGGTTAATAGTTCTTGAACTTGTGTTTAAATCAAATGTTGCATTGTATGTTGCAGGCGGCCCAAACATTACGCCATTTTCTACGCCAATGCCATCCACGTCGTCTGCGTCTCCTGTACTCATTGCAACCCATAGCTGCAAACCAAGTCCAGCATCAGAGGCTGCTATTGGAATGGAGAACTCCATGATTCTGTCACGTGTCGGTGCGATTGTGACGCTTTTTGTTTGGTGGGATGCGCTATCTCTGCCTGTTGCATAGCTTATGGAAACGTAGTTGATAATGTCTGTTGAAGCGGAGGCTGCTGTATTTTTAACCTTAAGACGCAAAACGCCTGTGCCGCCACTTGATCCTACTGAAAAGTCGTCGACTTCGTATTCTACTTCCCAATTACCTGTTACTGTGATTTCTTCATAGTCGTCTGCCAATGCTACCACCGGTAGGAGTACTGTTGCTGCCATTATTATTACTACCATCATTATTAATTTTTTCATTTTATCTTCCTCCAAATTTTTGTTGTTGTATCGAATAATTATTTCCTATATAAAGTACAACGGATGAAATTCGGAAAAAGTTCAGATTTTTTTTAAAATAAATATTTTTTTTATACTATGTCTTAAAACATGTTGATAATTTGATAAAAATAGGGGGTGTTCCAGATTAGCGCAAACGCATTTTTTTAAGGAGTAAAAATGACTTACGGTGTCGCGCAAGTTTCAAAATTCGGTCATTTATGTCAAATAAACTTCCTTTTTTAAAAATATGCTTAACCACCGCCTTGCATCTAATCTGAAACACCTAAGGGGCTGGGACAGCCCCCTTTCTCGTTATAGGTTGAAGCAGTTGTTAAGTTTCCGATTTCTTTTACTTTTATTTTGTTTGCTCTCCTTTTTTTGGCTTTGATATAAAAAAGCTGATATCCACACCACATTGTTGATTGGTTATCAGCTTTTATTATCATATTCGATTCTATTAATTTATTTGAATACTGAACCTAAAATACCTCCATGTGATTTTTTACAAGGATTAAAATTTTTAAGATATTAGTTCCCATGCACCGTAATCGCTATCAACAGGTGTCTGACCAGATGTCCAATGCCTTGCCATGTATGTGTTGCCCTCATATTCAACTGTATCTCCGTTGTTATAAATATTGAAATTCACCCAACTGTCGCTCACCTGCTGCCATACTTGTGCTGTGCCGGGCAATATGTTCCCATCCACCCACCAGAGATTATAATAAAGCTTACCATCATAGACAACATAATTATTGGCCGAAACATATGTAGTACTTAAACTCCAATCAGGATAGTCTGATAGATCTAAACCACCGTCATCCGGAGGAGGGGTTGCTTCACCTCCTAGGTTCATCCCGCCATTAATGACCCAGACTTGATCTGCTACGACCCAGTCGAATTCCGCATCATCTTGTTGTGGGACAACAAGGTTTAAAAGAAAACCTTCGTTTACCAATTTTTGTATTCTGGCCGGATCATCTTCAATACCTTGAAAGATATCAGGTATTTGGATTTCGTTTGTCATTGCATACGCCACTGAAGATTGATTAAGTATAACAACTGATGCAATATCGGCTTCAGCCTTTGATTTTCGTACCACATTTATATAAATTGGGACTGCCACAGCTGCCAATATTACGATAATTGATATAATAATAATCAGCTCAATAAGCGTAAATCCTATGCTATTTTTGCTGCGTATATTCATATTTTCCTCCATAATTATTATATCATAATATCCTTTTTTGTCCATTGTTGTTATACTTTTATATTTTCACTGTCAAGAATTTTCTGAATTGCTTTTTTTAACGTATTTCTTAATTAGTATGACAGATAATATGACGCTTAAGATGATCATTAATGACATCATGGCAAAAAGCCATCTGCGAATACTATATACTTTGTTATTGGCGTTTTGTTCATTGATATATGATATTGATGAAGTGTCATCAGATATGTCTTTAGTATCTTTATTTATACCCAACCAAGCAAAAAGATTTGTGCCATACAAAGAGCCAAAAACTTGCATGGGCTGATGCGGAGCTGTAACAAACGCGCCCCATCCTTTTGTGTCATCTGATAAAACTATATTGCTTGGTTCATCTATTCCAGTTGCTTCCGGTGCAACAAGTGTAGCTGTCGGAGTGACGGGTATATTAATTGTGGCAGTAGGTGTCGGTGTTGGGATGTCTGTGGGTGTATCGGTGGTGACCGATTGCTCCGGTGTGGGTGTCGTGGGCTCAAAGATTACAACATGTACTGTGTTGGTTAGCTCTGTGTTGTGTATATCGGGACCATGGGATGCGTTGACTGTATAGAAGACATTCGTATCTTCGTTGATTACGATATTGTGGTTGATTACATGCTGTTTGCCTGCACCGAGATAGAAACTTGTAATGTATCCTCCATTATAGAATATGTTTACATCTGCTCCGTATGTAGTGTCTAGATTGGTCACCAATATGGTACTGGTAACTGTAGCGCCTGCTGAAACTGTGGTGGGGGAGACTTGAAGCGTTGCTGTAAATTCATTGTCGGCAGCAGTTGCATTCATCGGAAAAGAGAGCGCTATGAATATACTGATGATCAGTATGAGTAATTTTTTATTTGGTTTCATAGTTATTCTCCTTTTTGTATTATGAAAACTAAATACCTTAAACATATATTGTTCCCTTTGCCATTAAAACTGCATTGCCACCAATTCTAACGAAATTATCATTTATTATTTCACCTTTGATGATTGATTTGAAATTATTTATATATCCTTGTTCTATATTATATACCTTTTTACCATGATGATATTTACTCAAATATGCGAGTAATGCTGAATTGCCAATGCCGCAAGCTGGATCTTCCATACCCATACGAGGACAAATATTTCTTGTGTGTATATCATTATCGTTCTCAATAGTTTCCAATGCAAATAGTTGAACTTCACGAGCGCCGTATAATTCACATATGCTCTTAAGTTCTTTTATCTTTCTTTTTGCTTTGAAAAGACTATCAATGGAATTTACAGGGACAATAATATGCCCTAATCCAGAATCTATGACTTTTATCGGTAAATCTGAAGATATATCTTCCTGTAGCAATCCTAATGCATCAGCAACAAGATCTATTTTACATGTTTGGGGATCATGTGTGATTTTATCTACATTAATATAATAAATGTTGTTTAAGCTGTTTTCCTTGTCTTGCTTTACTCTTGCAGATATTTTTTGTTTTTTAGTGTTGATGGTTATATCAAAGCTTGGATCAATGTGAGATAATTTAAACAGTACACTTAATGCTGCAATAGTAGGATGTCCAGCTATAACCAATTCTTCCTCTGGTGTAAAATAACGCATATCAAATTCATTCTTAGATTTACATGGTGTTACAAATACTGTTTCTACCAAATTCATTTGTTTAGAAATGTTTTGCATTAATTGTACATCTGTAAATTCATCTAGTACAATTACAGCTGCTGGATTGCCATGAAACTTGTTATTTGAAAAGCTATTTACTATATAATACTCCATTTTATCCACCTAACTCAATCTATATTATTGCTTATAATATCTTTTTTTATCAATTTGCATTGCCTATTTCTGCAAAGCTGTCTACAACTCTTTTGCCGTCATCGTAGTGCGCAATGATACCGTAGTATCGACCTGCTGTATTGCCATCAATTGCGAGCGTATAATCTGTGGGTTGCTCGTCCCATGATGCAAATGTATGCGTGGATACCGTTGTTGGGTTTTGTAGCAGGTCCTGTTTGCTTTCTGCCGATACCAACTGGTATGTGATATCTCCATCGTAGTTAATTTTCTTAAAGTCGATGGGCTCCCACGCAAAGACGGCATTGTCTCCATCGAGTGTATATGTTAGCTGTGGTGCTTTATAGTGTATTGGCTCTTTGTTTTCTTCAAGGAGTGTCTGGACATCTTTATTCTGCTCATTTTCAATCAGGGTGATTAATCCATCCAATGTGATGTCCTGATCGGGCATCATATTACTATATAGCGTGTGTAATGTATAAAGTCCTGCGGACATATCCTCTTTATCTGCATTCTCCCACTCTTCCAGTGACCCATGAATGGACATGAGCACGATATCCTCACGCAGCGAGGTACTAAGATACGCGCGCACTTGATTTTTGCTTATGTTGTTGTACTCGTCTTCGCCAAAGCATCCGATGAGCACGTTTTCATTATCCTTGATATATCCTGTATCTTGTGCTGTGATGATGATATTGCTGATTGCGTATTCGATTGATTGTCCTACGATTTCATCTTTTGCTATTTCCAAATCAGACTCTTCGATGCTGCAAACGATGCCATTTTGATCAACCGCCATTTGGATATTCGGATTGATGTCCACGCTGTAGTAGGAAACGGGTGTGGGTACTGCCAAACGAATAAGCAGTATAAACATCGCTGCCGCCGCTGCCGGTATTGCAAGGAAGTGACTTATGCGTACTGTACGTTTTCTTTTCGCTTTTCGCCTTGCATCCAGTTCACTTTCTTCATGCAGTACCGTTTGCTTTGCTTTATCTATTTGCGTACTTGAAGGAGATACATCTATGCTGCGTATTTCATCTAACGCTTTGTCGATATCAAACATAGCTTTCTCCTTCCATTTGGATTTTCAGTGTTTTTTTTGCTGTATTGATGCGCGAGCGTACGGTGCCCACCGGAACAGAGAGTGCATCTGCGATGTCTTCATACTTCATTGATTGATAGTAAAACATCAGTATTGGCTCTCTTTGTTTTTCAGGCAGATCATAGATCTTTTCAAGCATCATCTGCTTTTTGTCACGAAGCTCTACCTTGATGTATGTAGAATCCTCGCTTCTTGAGGTGTTGATGACAAAGTCCTTTGTGTCACTATCTGAAAAGTCATCCTTTACAAGCTTTTTGTAGCGTGCATTTTTTCTGTAATTATCCTTAAACTGATTGGAGCATATCTTATACAACCAACCTTTGAAATTATCGATTTTATATTGATCATACTTATCTACAACCTTAACCCATGTCTGCTGAAACAGGTCTTCAGCTTCTGTTTTGTTTAGAGTGAGTCGATATGCAAAATTATATAAGTCCTTGCAATATAACTCTACATATTCGACAACGCTTTGTTGTTGATCTGGCGTCAAAGCATACAGAAAAAGTATCATCTACAAAGATCCTTTCAATTTATTCAACGAATGCTGCAACAGATAAGTTCATTTTATGATAATTTGCAGCGCATGTTTCTATAAATTATACTACATTTTACTAAATAATTGAACAAGCCGCTTGCAATGTTTGGAAATGCTTAAAAATGTTTATATAATCATAAATGGATAATAATGTGCTTATTTAGCATGCTATCTATTAAGGGAGCAAAATGAAATGCGTTCTATACTCAATAAAAAAGGTTTCACATTACTTGAGTTAATACTAGTCATTGCAATTATTGCAGTCTTAGCAGCAGTAGCTGTACCTGTTTATAGTAACATAAAAGAGCAATCCAAAGACAATGTGGATTTGTATAATTCTAAACTGGTAGCTGATGTCGTAAATCGGGGTTTGCTTGATGGAGTATTAGAAGTGAGAGCATTAAACGGGAATCAGCTCTATAATACAGTCTCAAATAGAGCATATGTTGGGACAGGTAGCTGGTTCTTTGAAGACATGAACGACTATATTTATACCAGAGTAGAACCTATAGGCCAAGAATCTGGAAACGATAACAATACTGACCCAGGTGATTCACTGCAAAAATTCTTCTTTGATATTGATGATGATACAATATATGTTTATTATAATGATGCAGACAATAGCAAAGTCTATTTAGATAGCATCTTGTATACTAATAACTAATTAGTTTTGCAAAAACGTACCTATTGACCTATTAAAAACTTTCACTATTTAAAACTCGAATATTTATCGATGAAATATCAAATATTAAAAGCAATATAATTGATTTAGTAGAAACTCTATTGTATGCAAAAGAGTTCCTTTGTATTATAATGGTAATCATTGGAGCAGGCTGTACAATCTTTGCATCTGAATCAGAGCATACACCGACTCTCGCGTTTATCGTACAGAAAAAGGAGATAGTATGAGCAAACAAACCATACCATGGATACGCATAAAAATTGAGCAGGAAAAGAAGAAGGAGCTGATGCAAAGTAGCGATGCAAAGGGCTTTGCACAAGTACTGCCTCAGCTTCTGTTGACAATTGCGCTGGGTATATTGTCCTACATCGCATTCATGAACTGGTCGCTGTGGTTGAGCATCCCAATCTTCTATGTCTATGCGACTGTTTTTGCATTCTCCGGCTACACGGCTGCGATACACGAGCTGTCGCACAACACAGTCTTTAAGACTCGCTGGCTGAACAAATTGTTCATCTCGATATTTGCGTTTATGTCGTGGTGTGATCCCATATATTTTAGAAAATCGCATTTCCAACACCATGCCTACACCGTATATCATGGATTGGATCAAGAGGTGGTGCAACCCATATCGGTGTCGAACTGGCGATTGTTTTTCAAGATTGTCTTCGATGTGGAGAAGCTCTATAACGATAGCTTTGATGGCGTCATCGGTGTTATCCGCCGCGCATTTGGCATGTTGAAACCCGACAGGGAAGCAGTGCTTTTTGAAAACTCCAAAGATCGAGCCAAGATGATTCGGTGGTGTCGCACAGTGATTATTGGGCACCTGCTCATCGTCGCTGCCATCATCATATCGCAGCAGTGGATATTGCTTCTGCTGTTTAGCTTTACAGTGTTTTTCGGACAGTGGCTTGCATATCTAGCTAGTTTCCCACAGCATGTAGGTCTTGCTACGGACACCCCTGACTTTAGAAAGACATGCAGAATCATCATTGTTGGACCGATTGTTGGATTTCTGTACTGGAACACCAACTATCACATTGAGCATCACTCCTATGCGGCAGTACCGTTTTATAACTTAAAATTGATGCATGAAGAGATGAAACCATATCTTCCTGAATCAAAAAGGTTGCTCCCTGCGTGGAAAGAGATGCGCCAAGCGTACAAGAAGCAGAAGACTGATCCGGAGTATTTTATTGATGTGGATGTGCGGGAGATTGAGTAGGGGTGTGGATGCTGTAAAACTCAAAAAGGAATTTTGTAAAGACATCACTTTTTGGGGCGGCGGGTATGTGTTTAACCAAGAGCATAATATCATGCCGGATGTTCCTCCTGAAAACATTGAAGCGATGATGAAAGCAGTTGGATGCTATAAATAGAAGGAGACAATGTTTATGAAAAGATATGGACAAGTGATCAAAATTAAACCTGAAAAAATTGAGATTTACAAAAAACTACATGCAAATATATGGCCAAAAGTTGGTGAAATGATTGCATTGTGTAATATGAAGAATTACTCTATCTTCCTAAGAGATGGGTATCTATTTGCATACTTTGAATACCATGGTACGGATTTTGATGCGGATATGACAAAAATGGCTGCCGACAAGACAACACAAGAATGGTGGAATGAGTGTGACCCTTGCCAAACACCTGTAGACTATGCAGAACCCGGTGAGTGGTGGGTGAACATGGAAGAAGTCTTTCATTTGGAGTGATGAAGAAGAGATGTAGCAAGCTCACATGAAGCTGAAAACTAACCTAGAGTATTATGGTAAGGTTGAAGCGTGGGAGTTTGAGTAGGTTGGTGGAGATATTGCCAACGGATTATGTGAGTAAAATATTATATAGTGAGGAAAAGAAATGTTAAAAAAACTAAAGTTGTGGCAATTAATTTGTATCATAATTACTATAGTTATTATTACTATTGCAATTGTAATTTCACTAATATACTTTTTACCAAGATGGAGAGTTATAAGTGAGTTTAAAGAAGAACATGGTGAGTTAGAAAGATATGAGGAAGTTGAGCTAAATCTAGATGCAAATTTTGAAACAGTGGTAACATTTGAGAAAAAAGGTGTTAAGATTCTTTTTCCGATAGATAAAGACAATGAGGATAATGCTGTAAAAGGCATTGATGATGATTCCTCTAAAATTGGAAATGGATATAAGTTGGAAGTAATAAGAGACAAAGGCAAGGCAATGCACAAAAGTATCTATTTAGATGAGAAGCGGTATGAAGAATATCTTAACGCAAAAACGTACAATGAATATTCAATCAAATGTTTAGATATCGATATAAAAGATTTGTCAATCTTTCAGACATTAGATGATATTGAGTTGAACTATGAAAGATATTACGAAAAGAATTCGATATTAGATGATGATAGCAATAAGTATGGAAAATATCAAAAGGATAATTATTTGTATGTCTTCACAAGCAATTACAATATAAGACGAAAAGAAGCCGATAAGATAGCTGTTCGCGTCTATGACACTAATAATGATTATAAACTAATAACATATGCTTTTCTATTTAAATTAATGTTTAATGGCGAAGAAGGTCTTACGTTTGATGAAGTATCCTTTATTATAAGAAATTTAGAGATAAGTGATTATTAGACACATATTTTGAACACAGTCAAACATAGCAATTTAGGATAAGAAGCAAAATTCTGCTGTGCTATAATTAAATCACCGTACGGAAAAGAGGTGGTTAAATGAACCATACCCAAACATTACAAACTGTACTTGATTACATCGACGACAATATCAAAAATGAGATAAGTGCCGATATGATAGCGCAAAAAGCCGGATATTCTGCATATCATTTCAGCAGGATTTTTACAGGAGCAATTGGGATATCTGTGATGAACTATGTTACTTGGCGTAGATTACAATATGCGCTATATGATTTATCTCAAGGCACTAAAGTAGTAGATGTCGCAATGGAGTATGGCTTTGAAACACATGGGGGATTTACAAAAGCATTTGTGCATTGGTTTGGGTTTCCACCCTTCCTCTGCAAATTACGCTTAACTGTTAAACCACCCATGAAACCAAACGTCAAAATATTAACTAACAAATTTATAGGAGATACTGCAATGAATCCACATATTATTGAACTAACACCCTTTGCTACTGTCGGCTACCCAAGCCGCCACAAGACAGAGAACATGAAAGCCAATCTCAATAATCCTACGTTTTGGGATACGTTAAACTTGGACTACGGTACAATCTTGACAAAGCTACACGACACGTTCACAAAGTCTAAGCATTTTGAAATCTGCATGTACTATGACATTGATGAAAGTGCAGGAGAATTTACATATATCATGGGCAGAGGTATCGACAATCCCGATGACCTTGTGAATATTGAACCTGACATGACACAAGTTGATGTTGCAGGTGGTTTATATGCTATTTTCTCAACACCGCCTGCTGACGATTTTATTCCAGTCGCACAGGACACTTGGAACGAAATATTCTTTCATTGGCTTCCGCAATCGGAGTTTGAATATGATGAAACGCGGCGCGATTTTACATACCATGACTACAGAGATCACGGACGGTATTTTGGTGGCAAGTCGCAAATTGATATTTGCATCCCTATTCGACAACGGGAAGAAGAAATGCGAAAAGCACAATTAAGAGCAAGTCGTTAAGTTCTGTTTTACAAAAGGATTGTTGATGGCTGATGTAAAGTAAAGATATAACATAATAAATCAAATGAATTGATAAAAGGCTCTTTATAGGGGTCTTTTTTCACATTTATCCCGAAATATTATTATTAACCTGCTACTTTACTCTTCCCATCTAAGGCATATTTTGTTAAAATATCCATAAATGAGCCTTTTCACTTGGCTTTATACTAAACGTATCTAGAATCTAACGGCTAGTTGGATGCTGGGGCATCTCGACGATATTAAAGGAGAACCTAATATGAGCA
>JAGLOK010000070.1 GCA_023139005.1 Clostridiales bacterium
TGATTCAAGCTCATTTTCAATTATGCTAAGGACTCCGCTATCTGCACCTATCTCTCGAGAAGGTTTTGCATAATGATATGATGTGCCCTCATCACGAATGGCAGATGTAGGGATTATTAGGTGACCTAAGGTTAAGTCTTTTTGTAGTACGCCCGCACCGCCACAAACAATAAACTTTCTAACACCAAGAGCAATCAGTTTCTCTAATACTCCCACTGCACCGGGTGCGCCCACATACCCTTGTACCAAGCAGATTCGTTTGGTATTTATGATGGTTTCGTATATTGGTATTTCAATAGTTTCACAGTTATAGGTTGCGATTTTAGTAACTGCTCCTTGTGCTATATATTTTTCAATAGCATCACGAAAATAGGTAATTACACAATATTCAGATATATCTATAGGCGCAACAGTTTCACTCGGCTCGATCATGCCTTTCTCATTTCCGTCAAACTCCAGTATTGGATACTTTTCTTTTTTAATCATGATATACCTCAATATATATTATTTTAATCTAATTCTTTAGTCTTAATTGCATTCCATGTCCTTCTCTATCATTTGGACGCGACTTAAATCCATACTTCTCGTAAAACCCTTCTTTACCTTTTGCAGCAGCAAGGTCTATCATAGTCTGTCCTCCATCGAGAATGTTTGACTGGACAAAAGATAATATACGCTCCATTATAGCACTGCCAATACCTTTTCCTTGATACTCAGTTGCAACTATCATATCTGCCAAGTAATTAACAAAACCACCATCACCAATTATCCGAGCCATGCCAATAGTTTTCCCATCTACTTCAACATGCAGAACATAAGTGCTTCCGTCAAGTGAAGCTTGCGCAGCTTGTCTATGACAGACTCCGCCAAATGCTTCTTCTTTTAGCCGAATATAATCGTCTAACTTAAGAGCGTTTTCAATGAACATAAGAGCTCCCTTATTATTGTTATTAATGATGTAATCATCAATTTGCATTATTTCGTTTTCAATACAATTATTTGAGCTTTTTGTCATTGTGGTTTCCTCCCTTATATAATATAAACCCCACGGAATCACTAAATGTGACTCCGCAGGGTAAACTGCGTGTAAAAGATAACTTTCTGTGCCGCTCAACTGATGTTTAGACACACTCACGTTGGAGATATATTACAATAATTCTGATTATATGTCAACTACTTATGTGCTTTCGAATCAAATAAAGTGAATTTGATTCAGCACACTACCGTATGGGTATTTCAGCGCTCGATGCGCTGGGACTTCTTCTGTCTCATATGTCTTGATGCAAACGAGACGCAAAGATCAAGCCCCGGGATAAATTTCTTCGGAAATTTTCCAAGGGGCGATTTTTCGCAGAACAGGTTACTGAAAGCGTATACACAACGTTTGTTAAAAGAAAAAATTGATGATATTATATTAGTAAGTTATATTCTATATTTGAAGGGGAGATGAATGACGAAAATTATTAATGAATGGGACAATGTTTCAAATCAATGGATCGATTCTTTAGAAGGTAATCACTATAGAAATGATATTTTAGTGCCTGAAACATTGAAAATGCTTGGTGAAATAAAAGACAAAAAAGTGATTGATATTGGCTGTGGTGAAGGAGGTTACTCTAGATTACTAGCAGAAAAAGGCGCAGACGTAGTGGGAGTTGATTTTTCTAAAGAATTGATAAATGAAGCAATAAAACATAATACTATTCATTCTATCCAATATTATGTTAAAGATGCATGTAATCTGGAAGGAATTGAAAATTCAACTTTTGATTCTGCTGTTTCTGCAATGTGCTTAATGGCGGTTGAAGATTTGGAATCTGCTATAAATGAAGCATATCGTGTATTAAAGCCAAATGGTAGATTTGTATTATCGATATTGCATCCTTGCTTTTCATATAAAAACTATTTTGATGAGGTAGGATATAATGAGTCATTAAGTGAACACTTAGGGAAACCAATTACCTTTTGGCATAAAACATTGAGCAAAACAATCAACTTAATGATAAAAGCAGGATTTAAATTGGAGTTGCTATGCGAACCAGTACTTAACAACAATAATTCAAATGCAGGGATTGAAAATGGAATTAAGTTAAAAACTCCTATGTTTTTACTCATAAGCCTAATTAAATAAATCTATATCTCGCTAGAGTAAAACTATTTAATCCTCAACAATCCAATGGCATTTACGGGCATTTTCTAGAAATACAAACCAATCTATTTATGAAGCACGCAAAAAGTCCACACCTCGCAAGGTGCATAGAGTATCAATACAACAACAAAACAAAAACCCTCGAATTACTTCGAGGGTTTCAATCTTTAATTTCTATTAAGTAGTCAGTAAGCGGAAAAATCAAAAATGCACGAGGAACGAGTTTTTTGATTTTTTCAAGACCTCACATCAAATTCATTTCATTTGATGTGAAATAATCTCTACCCCTTCTTCCTATAAACATTTCCAGGCTTATTCTTACCCTTACTTGATTTATCAAAGCCACCGGATGATTTACCTTTGGGTGCATATGTTTTGTTTTGCTTGTTGTAGTTTTTCGGTGTGTTGCTTTCCGGTTTGCTTGCAGGCTTGATGCGACCGGCTGGTTGGGTGGTTATGATATGCAAAAGTGCTGCGCTGAGTTCAGTGGCTGTAAACTCACCTTTTGCATCGCCTTCGCTGTTTGCTTTGTCAAGAATTTTCTGCACGTCTTGAATGTAGTCTTCGTATTTGCGTTTTTTAAGCGCTCGGGTTGCTTTGTTTATTAACTCGCTCATTATCTTTTTCTCCAAATTGATCTTCGTCGGTGGTTCTATGGGTGTGATTTTTGCTTTTGTGTATCGTTGGATTTCGAGTAATTTACTTGAATCTCTTGTTGTGATGAAGGTATATGCTGCGCCGGATTTCCCTGCTCTACCTGTTCTACCTATACGGTGTACATAGTATTCCTCGTCGTTTGGAAAGTCGTAATTTATAACCGCGTCTATGTCCTGTACATCTATTCCGCGTGCTGCGACGTCCGTTGCGATAAGCATGGTAGTTGAGCCGCTTTTAAAGCGTTTTAGGACTGCATTGCGTTGACTTTGCTTTATGTCCCCATGCATAGCCTCTGCTACATATCCGCGCATTCGAAGGTTTCGTGTGAGCTCAATGACCTTGCGTTTTGTGTTGCAGAAAACCAGATTTCGCTTTAAGTTGTGTCCATCAATAATGCGGGTTAATGCATCGAATTTACCGCGTTCTTGTGTTTGTATTGAAAATTGCTCGATTGTAGATACTGTGAGGTGTTGTGCTGCGATTTTTATTTGTTGCGGGTTATTTTGGTATTGTGTTGTAAGCTGTAAAATCTGCTTACTCATTGTTGCTGAAAACATCAGTGTTTGTTTGTATTTAGGCATTTTTTTAATGATTGCGTCGATGTCGTCTTGGAAACCCATTGAAAGCATTTCATCTGCTTCATCTAATACGACCATTTTTATTGAATGGAGCTTGAGCCTGTTGCGCTCCATGTGATCCATTAGTCTACCCGGCGTGCCGATGACTATTTGTGGCTTCTTCTTAAGTCCTACAAACTGTCTGTCTATTGATTGTCCGCCATAAATGGGAAGTACTTTGACCCATGTTTTGTGCTTTGCAAGCGCTTTGATTTGGTCCGCTGTTTGCATTGCGAGCTCTCGTGTCGGGCATATCACTAAAACCTGCACAAGTTTAGAATCTTGTTCAAGCATTTCAAGCATCGGTATCGCAAACGCCAGCGTTTTGCCTGTGCCTGTCTGCGCTTGCGCTATGATGTCTACCTTTTGCATGATTTGTGGAATGGCTTTCTCTTGAATTGGGGTTGGTGTATTAAAGCCCATCTCTTTAATGGACTTTAGTATGTCAGGCGATAGGTTCATATCTTTAAAAGCAGTCAAGTATGCTCCTTTGTTTCTTTTTTATAGTACACATAGCATATAGATAAAAGTGGGTAAAGTAAACTTTTGTTATAACTCAAATAAAGTGAATTTGAGTT
>JAGLOK010000071.1 GCA_023139005.1 Clostridiales bacterium
CAAATTTCAAAATTCGGTCATTTATGTCAAATAAACTTCCTTTTTTTGAAATATGCTAATCACCGCCTTGTATCTAATCTGAAACACCTAAGGGGCTGGAACAGCCCCTTATTAATCTTAGTTTGTAATCGGATCTACCATTTCTCGATCTCTTAACATTTCATAGTAAGTTGGAATGATATCAATATCATCTTTGTTCACCAACAAATATGTGTTACTATCTTGTATTTTTACTGCGTAGAAGTATTCATCGTATTTATAAAATTCAATTCGGTGGGAAAACGGCTCAATCATTAGTGTATATTCAACTGACCCTAAGAGTTTGCCCTGTGAATAAGATTCATCTTCTACTTCTCTAACTATCTTTGGTATAATTAGTGATTGATAAAACCATGAACCTTGATCTTCTTCATCTTCTGTAAGTTCCACACCATCTACTACGTAGATTCTTTTTTCTACAATTTCCCCTTTTGTATCTAACTTATAGGTTCCATCATCTTCTTTTACTTTTTCATGCTTTACTGTGAGTGTATTGTCACCTACAACACCTGTCATCTTCACTGATGTTACATTACTTACGTTGATTAGATTTAATAGTCTTTCAATAATATCAATAGTCTCATAGTTAAACATCCCGAGCTTTGCTTCTGATATCCAGTATAAAATATCTGAATCTGCATACTTCATTGCAACCAAACCATCAACATTCTTGCCAAATAATATGGTTACTGTTTGATCAAATTTAGATATAACCTCTAGAGTGCCCCAAGGATTATCCAATTCATATTCTGCAATATCATCGCTCGGTAACACAGCACGAGGGATAACTTTCCCGATAAGTTCTGCCATTTTATAAAATGACTTTCCTTCAACGTTTGTGTGAATTCCCTTCTCATAGGGTGCAGTTAGCTCCCATGATCCAATTCCTTTTGATTCTTTTCCTGAAGTGCTGGTTACTTCCATATGGATTTCGCCATCTTTAAAAAGTCTAACAATCTTTGTAGCGGCCATATCGATTGCTCTTATTTCAATGGAGCGTAGTGAGTAGATATTATATTGTGCATTGTTGCCATAGTTGTTCCAAACATTGTACACTTTGTCAATACCATCTATCAGCATGTAGTAGGTGCCACTACCCGGAGCGTTGTTACCAAAATAATAAGTATTGGTTTTTCCATCACTGTATTTCGCGGTAATAGTCGCAATAGGATCGTCAAGTCCATATTCTGGTAGATTATTTAGATCCTCACGAATGGTATCCTCAGCTTCTACATGACTTGCTGTTCTGACGATATCCCTAGCTGAAGTCTGGTCTATTGCAACGTCTTCATAGCCACGAACTTTGTATAGACTATCTGCTTCATCATAGAATATTGTTGTTGTTTGTCCATCATACTCCAATGTTACTTCTTTAACATCCTCAATATCGTATTGTACTACAACAACTCTTGTGTTCACCGGGGTT
Organism: Clostridiales bacterium; assembly: GCA_023139005.1. Taxonomy (GTDB): domain Bacteria; phylum Bacillota; class Clostridia; order Christensenellales; family UMGS416; genus JAGLOK01. The sequence goes on from JAGLOK010000071.1 coordinate 1,466, forward strand.
GGTGTTGCCTCAATTTCAACTGGTTTTGGTTTTAGTTTTGGTATGAATATAACACCAACTACAACGAGTACTATTGCAATCGCCATAATGATTATATTCTTTAACATTTTATTCAAATTCTTTCTCCTTTGATTACAGATGTCTTCTGCGTAAGAACATGAATATTCCGATTGCAAAAGCTAACAGTGGTATTACCACTGTTACAAGTATAACTATTGTTAGTATTTGCGCAGAAGATTTGAAGTACAAAACAGATGTTTTGAGTGACTTTCCGCGAATATAGAACTCTTCTTCATTAGGATTAAGCCAAGACACTGCATTTAAGAAGAACTCATAGTTTCCTGTTGTTGGCATATTGCCCATATCATTGAATGCTTCTTTACTGGCAACAATGATAAGTTGCGCCTTTTCTGTGTCATTTGTTGCTTCCCTTGTGATCGCAGCTGCTACTGAAAATGGACCCATTATAGCGTCATCATTTTTGATAACATCATAATCATCTGATAATGGCTCCAAAAATGATTGCTCTGATGACTCCATTAGTGATAAAACTGAAATGCCACTTTGTGTAGCACCTATTTCAAATGCACCACTATATAACATTAATATAGGGATGGATTTAGTTTTAAGAGATGCTGTTATTTCATTGTTTGTATACTCAGGTACAATGAATGAAGGTTGAATATAGTATGCATCAGTATTGCTTTGGTCTTCTATTGCAATACCATCTAGCAATTCAACATTATAATGAGATAATATTTTCTTAAAGTTTGGTAATTGGTCCGATACAGAAGGATCAAACATAATCATAATCTTTCCACCATCGAGTGCAAAGTCTAGTAGGATTTCCCTTTCATCACTAGATAGGTCAATACTCGGCCCTGCAACAATGATGATATCTCCCTTTTGCAGATCATCCGGTGTAGAAAGCAGTGATAACCCTGCAGTATCGTAGTTTTCATCTTCTAGCATATTTCGCATTTCAATCCAATTGGCATTTGTTGTTCCGTGTCCTTCTAAGAACCAGACTTTAGGAATGTTCGGATCTAATACATAACGAATGGCTCCTGTAACTGCCGATTCTCCTGTAAACAATGTGAAATCTTCAGTTGTTGTATCATAGCCAAACAAGTCGTATACATCAAGTATCTTGAAACTCTGCTCAGGATTTGTAGGATCGTCACTTGTTGAGACAATCAAGCCACCTTGAGACAACATTATACCCTTTTTGTTTTCATAATAAGATACGATTCTCGGGTTCTTGACCATATCAATATTGGATAAATGAATGTTTTTTGACTTGCCTTTGTATCTCTCTACGAGCTCGTTGATTGTCGGATCTTCTTGCCCTTGGCTAAAGAGAGTATATATGTATACATCTTGTTCAAGCGCATCCAAGACATGCTCTGTCTGTGCTGTCAATGAGTATACTCTATTGGCTGTTAAGTCAAAGGAGATGTCAAAATTCGTATCTAGCGTTGTTACCAATAGATTAATCAGTAATACAACAATGACTACTGCAGCCGTCATGCCTGCTGCATATCCACCATATTTGAATTTCCTTTTATTAAATATTCTCTTAAATTTTATCATTATTTTTTTCATATTAACCCTCACTCCAGCGTCTTTTTTCCATGCTTCTAATGGCTAGGAATAGGAATATGACCACATAACTCAAGAAATAGATAATTGGAGTTAATGATATAATACCTATTGCAAATAGATTCAGCCTTGTATAGACAGACAGCCACTCAATAATGGTTATAACCAATTGAGATGGAATCAAATATACTGCGATATTTCCCATCCACATAATCATCAATACGAAGAAAGTTACTAGTGCAGATATAACTTGGCTTTCAGTTATTGAGGATATAAAAACACCAACCGCAATCAGCGCACACCCCAGCAAGAAGAATCCAATATATCCTGCAACAATTTCACCATATGCAGGCATACCATATATGGATAGTATTACAGGAAATACAAATGATACAATTAAGGTTACAGCAAACACTGTGACTGCTGCTAAATATTTACCCATTATGATTGCAGGTACTGTCAATGGTGCTGTCAATAATAATTGATCTGTTTTGTTGCGTTTATCTTCTGATATGAGTTTCATCGTTAGTATAGGAACCAACAACATGAAGATGAAAGTTAATGAATTCAATGTTGCATTAAAGCTAACATTTCTTGCAATAACATTCCCACTTGAGAACATAACCCCTGCAATAATCATAAATGCACCGATAAATATATATGCAAGTGGTGAAAAGAAATAACTTTGCACCTCTCTTTTCCAAATAGCTATCATAATTTGGCCTCCCCATCTTCGGTTGTAAGCTGTAAGAATATATCTTCCAATGTTACATCCATCGGTTTTGACATTAGAATTGGTTTCCCTGAACTTGCCATCTTGTTGAATAATGCACGACGTATATCTGACTTCTTCTCGCACTCTATAATATAATCCATACTATTTTCTTCTCTTGACCCTAGCTCTTCAACGTATGATACACCAGGAATATCATTGATTACTTTACGTGTTGACTTGTTTCCATCAGCAATTCGTACTGTCATCCTGGATATTTCATTGACTGAATTGGCTAGGTTTTCAAGTGTGTCTTTTGCAACGATTTTTCCTTGATCTATAATAATAACTCTTTCACACACATCCGCTACTTCATGTAGAATGTGTGAACTTAGTATAACAGTATGACTCTTTCCTAAGTCTTTTATCAAATTGCGAATTTCTATGATTTGTCTTGGATCCAGTCCTACTGTCGGCTCATCCAATATCAATACTTCGGGATTGCCGATCAATGCCTGTGCAAGACCCACTCTTTGTCTGTATCCCTTAGAAAGGTTTTTACATAGTCTTTTTCTCATATGAGATATTCCAACTAAATCACAAACATCTACCAAGTGGCTTTTTCTCTTGTCTTTGGATATTTTCTTGATGTCACAGCAGAAGTTTAGGTATTCATCCACTACCATGTCCAAATACAATGGTGGTTGCTCAGGTAGGTACCCTATTTTCTTCTTCACTTCCAATGGTTCAACTAAAATATCATGACCATCAACACTTGCATTTCCTTCAGATGAGGATATGTACCCTGTGATGATGTTCATTGTTGTCGTTTTTCCTGCACCGTTTCTTCCAAGAAATCCAACAACCTCACCCTTTTTGACTTCGAAACTAACATTATCTACGGCAAGATTTTCACCGAAGCGTTTGGTTATGTTTTCGACTTTTATCATGTTTTTCCCTCCCGTTCTTTTCTCTTCATATATCTATATATCATATATTTTTTATATACCATTTCTTAGATAGAACAAAAGTTATTTTATCAAATATTGTCTATCAATGTATGAACAAAATGTAAAAACAAGTGCACTGTTGACTTACAGATACTTAATTCATTATTATTCGTTACAAAACTATTTCATTAATATTAAGAAAGCTACATATGTCATGTGATATAGTAGCTGTTATCTTCATCAAGACATAATTTATTATTGATTAATTGTGTATTGTACGTTTGAAATTATTGGACCAAGTGATCATTTCTTTTGCGTGTATATCACTATATTGGCTGATCGTGTTCCCTCCTACTAATCTTGAAATCTCTATATATCTTTCTTCTTCATCCAAACGCTTAACGTCTGTCTTCGCTTTCAAACTGCCCACTGTCTTCTCGATATAATTATGTGCATCTGCCATGGCGGCAATTTGTGCCGTGTGCGTCACACAAATGACTTGGTGCTTTGTTGATATGGTTGCAAGCTTTTGTGCTACAACAGTCGCCATGTTTCCGCTAATGCCAGTATCTATTTCATCAAATATAAGTGTTGCTATTTCATCTGTTTCTGTAGATATTGTCTTTAGTGCAAGCATTATTCTTGACATTTCTCCACCGGAAGCTACTTTGTTGAGCGGTCGCAGAGGCTCACCTGGATTTGTTGCAATCATAAACTCTATGATATCTTTACCATTGTTAAAAAATACAGTATTCGACTCATCATCTTCTTTTGAAGTCATTGTAATCTCAAATTTGGATTTGTCCATTCCCAAATGCATCAGCTGGTCTACAATGTTTTTTTCTAAACTGAGTGCTTTTGACTTTCTTAAATTAGAGATTTCATCTGCCAGAGCACTCAATTCAAGGTATACTATATTTTTCTTTTTTTGCAAGTCTTCAATGATAAATTCATTTTCATCAAGATCATCAATTTGATGCTTTATACTATCACAGTATTCGAGTATTTCTTCGATTGTTGGACCATACTTCTTTTTTAATTTGTTGATATCGCTAATTCTTCCTTCAATGAAGTCAACATCCTTTTGTGAAAACTCCTTGTCCGGAGAATTTGCACGAATCTCCTGATAGATATCATCACATTCAATTGAGAGTTGATCAATTCTTTTTGAGATTTCACTAAACTGGGGACTAATATTTGATATACCGACAAACTTCTTCTGTACTGATTGCAATCTTCCAATTATGCCAGTTGTATCTTCGTTTCCTGAAAACACTTGTACTGATTCATTGATAACATCGTTAATTTCCCCTGCATGCACCAAAAGATCCCTTTGTTCTCTTAAGTGATCTTCTTCGCCGACCTTAAGTCCTAATTTATTGATTTCATTGTACTGAAAAGTAAGCATTTCTAATCTTCGTTGCTTTTCAAGATCATCTATCTTCATCATCTCGATTCGATTACAGATTGCACTATATTCTTTTAACTTTGCTTGGTATTGTTTAATGGCAACTTGTAATTGTTCACCACAAAAAGCATCAAGTACTCTAATGTGATTATTCGTATTGAGCAATGATTGATGCTCATGTTGCCCATGAATATCTAATAAGTCTCTTGTGATTTTTGAAAGTTGGGTTAAAGTTGCGATATGTCCATTGACTCTACAAGCATTTCTTCCATGTGCTGATAGTTCTCTTGATATGACTAATTCATCATCATTATCTTCAAACATTTCAAATAATGTTCTTCTTGTTTTAGGGCATCCTGAAACATCAAATAAGGCTTCGACATAGGCACTTTCGGCGCCACTGCGTATCAGTGTTCTATCTGCACGCTCTCCGAGCATCAGGTTTACAGAGTCTATAATGATAGACTTTCCGGCACCCGTTTCCCCTGTTAATATGTTTAAGCCTTCACTGAGTGTTATTTCTGCGCGTTCAATTACTGCAATATTTCTAATAGAAAGCTGACAAAGCATTTAGTTCCTCTTTCAGTCAAGTAATTGTCTAATCTTCTGGCTCACATCTTTTGCTGATGTATTTTCTTTAACCATCATGAATATCGTGTTGTCTCCTGCTATGGTTCCCAGGAACTCATCCCATCCCAATCCATCCAATGCTTCAGCTGCTGCATTGGCAGAACCTGTCATCGTCTTTATTACTATCATAGAGCCTGAATAGTCAATCGATAATACAGTATCTGCAAATATTCTCAATTGTCTTGCAGAAAGACCGGGTGAGACTTCTCCTTGTCTTGCATATTTGTAGCCGTCTTGATTGTTGGATACTTTAACAAGGTTTAATTCCTTTATATCACGAGAGACAGTAGCTTGTGTAACATCCAGACCTGCTATTTTGAGCTGTAATGCAAGGTCCTCTTGTGTTTCTATGTTTTTCGAGTCAATTAGTTCCATGATTAATATATGTCTCTTATTTTTCATGTTCTTGTCTCCTAATCGTTGTGTTGAAGCATTTTGTCTCTAAAGGCAGCATACTTGTTCTTCGTATCAAATCTTACAAAGTTTGCTTTAGCATCTGCTTGATATATTACGACTTTACATCCTTTTGGAATTTCTCTTGTAACCTGTCCATCTGCAATGAGCAATACATCACCATCACGATATTCTGATATGACTTCAATTATCACATTGTCCGGTGCAACAAATGGACGTGTATGCAATGAGTGCGCACATACAGGTGTTATTAGTATGCACTTAACTTCCGGCATTACAACAGGACCTCCTGCGGAAAGTGAATAGGCAGTTGAACCTGTTGAAGTTGAGACTAGAACACCATCTCCTGAAAATGCTTCGGTTAGTTCACCGTTGATATATATTTGAATTTTAATGATTCCTGTGTTTACATTTCTTGAAATTGAAAATTCATTAATCGCAATATCACATGTTTTCTTCTCTTGAGTCTGCATGTCCTCAATGTAACCACTAAGAGTTCCGCGTTCTTCAAGATAATATTTCCCTGCAAAGTAGTTTTTAATTCCCTCTTCCATAGTATCTTCATTTAGTTCTATTAGAAAGCCTTTTCTACCTGCATTGATTCCAATGACATGTGTGTCTCTACCGACAATTTGTCTTTGAACAGAGAGCAATGTGCCGTCTCCACCCACGGTAAATATAACACTTGAATATTCTAATAGTTTATTTAGGTCACTATCATCGATACCTGTTGTCATGCTATATTCAAGCACAAAAAAAGACTCATCATACTGCTTTAGTATTTTCATGAGTTTCTTTGAAATGACTTTGCTTTTCGCTTTGTCGCTATTTATGAACAGTCCTATGTTTTTCTTATTATTCATCAACATGTATTATAATTCATTTTTATCAATAGTTCAAACATTTCGAATGGTTCATTTACTGTAATTGAGAATGTGCTGATTCTACGATATTTTTGACATCTTCATTTTCTATCTTATGATTTGAAGATTTTGATGCATATAACAAATATTCAACGTTTCCCTTTTGTCCTTTGATTGGAGAATACTCCAATTTTTCAGGTACAAATTGTGTATTTTCATTTGTAAAATCAATTATTTCTTGAATAATTTGCATATGTACTTTCTTATCTTTTACAATTCCCTTCTTACCAACCTGCCCTTTACCTGCTTCAAATTGAGGTTTGATTAGTACAACAATAAATCCTTCATTATTTGTAATGTTCTGCATAACAGGCAATATCTTCTTTAGTGAAATAAACGAAACATCGCATACAACTCCGTCAACTGCTTTACCTATTTGATCGAGCGTTAAATATCGTGCATTTGTACGTTCTAAAACAGTAACTCTTTGATTATTTCTAATTTTCCAAGCAAGTTGTCCATATCCAACATCAACACATGTAACATGTAATGCTTTGTTTTGCAGTAGTACATCTGTAAATCCACCTGTTGATGATCCAATATCTACAAAGTTTTTTCCTTTTACATCAATATCAAAACATAAAAGTGCTTTCTCTAATTTGAAAGCACCCCTACTGACATATTTGATCTTTTCTTTGACTCGTATGATATCGCTATCTGATACTGTTTGTGATGATTTTTCAACCGGAATTTCGTTAATTAAGACATGTCCTGCCATAATCAATCTTTGTGCTTTGGCTCTTGTTTCAGCGTATTTGTTTTCAACAAGGTATATATCGATTCTGGACTTACTCATTGAGCAACTCAATAAGCCTATTGGCTATTGATTCTTTATCTATTCCTGCTAGCTTATGCAATGAAGATATTTTGCCGTGTGGAATGTATTCATCACTATATCCTAATCGTATTAATTTGCGTGTATCAAAATCAATCTTTTCTAATTCCTCTAAGATTGCACTACCAAATCCACCTTGCAGTAAATTGTCTTCAACTGTAACTATATATGCATACTCTTTTACAATGTTTTTGATAGTTTCTATATCCATCGGCTTCATATATCTTGCATTGTATATATCTACCTTTTTATATAAATCATCACTTCGTATTGCATCCATTGAATTGATCAACATACTTCCATTTGCAAGGATACATATCTTTGGATTTTCAGCTTTTGTAAATTTAGTCCATCTTGATTTCTCATTTGACTTTACGATTGCCAAATTCGGTAATTGCTTAGGTAGCAAAATGATAGTTGGTTTTCTACTGTTTATTGCTGTATCAATCATTTCTAACGTCTCTTTTACACTAGACGGTGCCAACAGATTTAAGTTTGGTATATGCCTTAAAAATGAAATATCAAAAACTCCATGATGCGTTTCACCGTCTGCGCCAACGACGCCTGTATTGTATACCAATATCGTAACACCAAGATTTTGCATGCAAACATCATGCAAAATTTGATCATATGCTCGCTGGATAAACGAAGAATAAACACTAAATATCGGTTTGTACCCAGCTGCTGCCATACCTGCACACATTGTGACTGCATGTTGCTCTGCAATTCCTACATCAAAAAATCTTTCCGGAAAAATCTGTTTGTATTCTTCAAGTCCACACCCTTGTTCCATAGAAGCAGTAATTGTGCATATTGTTTCATCTTCCTTTGATAGTTCGATTAAATGACTACTAATTGCACTCGGAATCCCGCATCCATTGGTTTCCTTGATGCCAGTTTCTATGTCAAATGGACATGTGCTGTGATATTGTTCCGGATTGTTCGTTGAATAATCTGCACCTTTACCTTTTTGTGTTTTAACATGGATTATGACAGGGTCATCAATTTGCTTTACATGTTCAAGTATTTTTTCAAGGTCTGCTATATCATGCCCATCTACCAAGCCATAATACTTAAACCCTAATTGCTCGAACATAATATTTGGCATCAGTGAGTATTTTATAATGTTTTTGATTCTTTCTACAAAGTTTTTGACATGCTTTCCAATCAACGGTATTCCGCCTAAAACCTTTGCTATAAATCCTTTTAAGTGGATATATCCTCGTGCTGAACGTATGTTGGACAGGTATGTAGAAACAGCTCCAACATTTCTTCCAATTGACATCTCATTGTCATTGAGGATAACAATAATCTTTTCTCCACTATGTCCTGCATCATTCAGAGCTTCCCAAACCATACCACCTGTTAATGCACCGTCACCGATTAATGCGATAATATGTCGATCGTCACCAGAGAGGTCACGTACTCTTGCCATACCAACTGCAGCGGATATTGAAGTGCTTGAATGTCCAGTATTAAACGCATCATATTCGCTTTCTTCTCTCTTTGGGAAACCGCTTAAACCGTTTTCTTGGCGTATTGTTGGGAATCGTTCTCTTCGTGATGTGAGTATCTTGTGTGCATAGCACTGATGTCCTACGTCGAATATGATTTTATCTTTTGGAGTATCAAAAATGCGATGAAGTGCAATTGTCACTTCAACAACGCCCAGATTGGAAGCTAGGTGCCCACCATTTTTTGAAACAGTGGTAATAATTTCACTACGTAATTCATCTGCTAATATTCTGACTTCCTTATTAGAAAGTGTTTTAATGTCGCTGGCTTTATTTATTTTATCTAGAATTTTTTCAGTCATTATTTCTCTCTTTTAAATTTTAAATGAAGTAGCCTTAACACTCTGCCTACAAATAGTGTTATTTCTTTTGATTTTCGCATTGCTATGATTTTACCGACTGCTTTACCTGATACAGTTAATGTTGCAATCATTGCACTGATAATTACAGCAATAAGTAATTGTGATAATTGTACTGTGCTTTGCAATATAGTTAAAGTAATAATCGCACCCATTGATCCACTGATAATACCGCAAATGTCTCCAACGACATCATTGCATATATTTGTAACTATGTCCGCTCTTTTTAGTAGATAGATAGCTTGACTAGCACCATGTATCTTCTTGGATGACATTGAAATAAATGGCGTAAGCTCTGCTGCTGCAATAGAAATACCTATAGTATCAAATGTGACTCCTATAAGTATGAAAACGATTAGTATGATAAATGCAATTGGTAATGATACAGTATGCAAAAACGACTCTGCAATAAAGCTCATCATAATCGACAATACAAATGTCAACAATACAATCTTTATTACCCAGCCGTATACTCTTTTCTTCGGTGCTGTATCATTATTTGATTTTGCTTTCAATTTATTACCTTATCAATAAATAATCGGTGGTAACATAATGGGTAAACCTTGCGGCATATAGTCCAGCTGGATTTCCCCAACAAGTACCTACTGTCGCCAGTCAGGCGGTTCCCCTTTAAACTCATTGCTGCCATGTCGCCATGAGCAGGGCTGGATTACCTTTAGAGTCCACACTATAATCCCCATTATGCCTTGAAACAGTCTAGGAGCTTTCCTCTACAGCGTCAATCATTCCCTATCCTTTATTGCAACGTAGGTTTCATCGAGCAATCATAATATCACTGCGTGCACTGCTGTAATACCACGTAATCTCAAATCCACCCACCTCACTCAAGGCAGGCTACACTGTACACAGCTTTTAATCACCGCAATACAGGTTTAATCCCGAAAAGTAGTTTCCCACCTATACGGGTCTCCACGAAAGCTGGGTCAACGCCCGCATGCCTTTGCGGATCGCCCTTCTTTCTTAACTTCCAGCACCAGCCCCCAACTGGGCGTCGGCAGCCAGCACAAGAAACTTCATCGATATGCCCTTTAACGGATTTTTAGCCCCGCCTTCGGAAATGGTGTTGCTAACTAGAATACTGCACCACCGAATGGAATTATATCATATTGGGGTTGTTGTTTCAATTGTGTTGAATATTGGAATGTGTTCTATATAATAATTAGGGAACCAATTAATTAATAAGATTGTGTTTATATTTACTTTATTACTAACAAACAATACCCCACAGAGACAGCAATTCCCAAAACTGCGCCTGCTAAAACCTCAATTGGCTTATGCCCGATAAGTTCTTTTAGCTTTTCTACATGAAATACTTCACTAATCTTATGGCTTTTGATTTCTTCAACTAAGAAATTAATTAATGTTGCTTGCTTCCCTGTTTCATATCGCACTCCGGCAGCATCGTACATTACAATAAACGAAAATATAATTGCAAGGCTAAATAGAGGATTCTCAAATCCATATAATATACCTATGGTAGTAGTTGCTGATATGATTACAGATGTATGTGAGCTGGGCATTCCACTGGAATTAAAGAATCTGGAAAGTTTTATTTTTTTCTCTTCTTTATAACTTGTGAATATTTTTAAAAATTGTGCAATAAACCATGATATAAAAGCTGTAATAATAACAGGACTATTCACAAATCGCCAAAAATCAAAATGCATTTATCTATTCCTTTGTCTTATATGTTCTACAAGAGATGATAAATATCCATCAGATTGTCCGACTGTCTCTAGATTCTGTATGCACAGCTCTTTGACGTCATCTGCACGTATCAACGCATTTTCTAATCCATATACGGATACATATGTTACTTTACCTGAATTATTATCCTTAAATAATGTCTTTCCCATTATCTTTTCATCACCCGTGACATCAAGGATATCATCTGTTATTTGAAAGAGCAACCCTAAATTCTTACAGAATTCTTCATAATTGCTATATTCTTCATCACCTAAATCAGACAACATAACAGAAGTCATGATTGAGGCACTAAATAATTTACCTGTTTTTAATTGATGCATCTTCTCTAAGTCTTCAATGGTGCCTGATTCATTTTTTATATCCAAGACTTGACCTCCAATCATACCACTTACACCTGCACATGATATAATATATGATACTGCACGAATATACTTTTCAGAACTTTCTATCGGACAATTCTGAATCATAATTTCATACGCAAAATTCAACAACCCATCTCCTGCAAGTATCGCCATGTCTTCTCCAAATACTTTATGATTGGATGCTTTTCCCCTTCTGATGTCATCATTATCCATCGCAGGAAGATCATCATGAATCAGCGAATATGTGTGTATCATTTCAAGCGCGCAACATAATGGGAATATCACACTATCTCTCACGCCAAGTTTTCTTGCCATATGCAACATTATTACAGGACGCAGTCTTTTTCCATCTAGATATAGAGAATAACTCATTGCCTTAATAATATTTGCAGGTGCTTTCACATCATCAAATACTCTTGCAAGCCTCATTTCTACTTCTGTTTTTAATTGATTGTGTGTATGAAGAAAATCCATTAGTGTACCTCTTTGCTGTCACCATTAGCTATTTTCTTAATCTTGAGTTTCGCAGTGTTGATATAGTCTTCGCATTCTTTTATGATTTTCATGCCCTTTTCATAGGCTAACATAGAATCTTCAAGCGTCATGTCTCCTGATTCCATATCGTTTGCTATATCATCAAGTTCCTTCATCTTTTCTTCAAATGTCATTTCCTTACTCATTATTCTCCTCCAAAATATCGGCATGAACACTACCATCATGCATATTGATAGTTACTTTTCGTGATTTTTTCAACATATTTATATCCGATAGCACTTTTCTACTATTATCTTTTATGATTGCATATCCCCTGTTAAGTGTATTTTTAGGATTAAGTGCTATCAATGCTTTTTTGTTTTGATAGATCCGCACAGAATCACTTTCAAGCTTCTTTGTTATCTCATTGGCTATTCGCATAGCAATCAGATCAAGTTGTTGACTTGTTTGCATCAATCGATCATTTGGGTCAAGCTTTACATATCTTGCATTGATATTTGCAAGTCGATCATCAAATCTTTGTATGTTTATTGATACCTTTTTGTTTAGCTGATGTTTGAGGTTATATAACTTTTCTAGTTCTGAATTTTTGTCAGGTACTGCTCTTTTTGCTGCTGTTGATGGTGTTGCCTCTCGAACATCACAAGCAAAGTCGCATAATGTGAAGTCTGTTTCATGCCCTACTGCTGATATAAGAGGTGTCATGCAATTGAATACAGTTCGCACAAGACTTTCATCGTTAAAGCAATTTAAGTCCTCAAATGATCCACCACCTCTACCGATGATAATAACATCTGCTGCTTTATTGGTATCAAAGTAATGCAATGCTTGAATCATTTGACTTGCTGCATTTTCCCCTTGTACAGATACGGGATACAGAAGCATCACTGTATTGCCCCAGCTTTCATCCAATACTCTTTGAATGTCTTGGATGGCAGCACCATGCTCACTTGTGATAACTCCTACTACTCTTGGATATTTGGGCAACAGCTTTTTTATACTGGTATCAAACAGACCTTCGTTTTCTAGTTTCCTCTTGAGTTCTTCAAACTGCTCATAGAGGCTTCCTGTTCCATCTTTTCGAACACTCCTAATAATTAACTGATAGGTGCCACCTTTTATATAGAGTGTTACATTCGCTCTTACCTTTATTTTATCTCCATTGGTTAGGTTTATTGCATTCGCACGATTTTGACCTGCAAACCATACGCATTGTAAAGATGCCATTTCATCTTTTAGTGTGAAATAAATATGACCTGATATGGATTTGGAATAGTTTGAGACTTCTCCACGAATGGAGATATCCTGCAAAAGATCCTCTGCTTCGAGGACCTTTTTTACATAACCATTTACCTCTGAAACTGTAAAAATAAAATTAGCCATAAAGTTCAAAAGCCTTCACTGTGTTTTCTAATAATTGTGCAATCGTCATGGGTCCTACACCACCAGGTACGGGGGTTATGAAGGATGCTACATTCACTGCTTCATCAAACTTCACATCGCCATATGTTTTATCTTCTGTGTAATTAGATCCTACATCGATAACTACTGCACCGGGCTTAACCATGTCTCCTGTAATCATTTCAGCACGGCCTATAGCGACGACGAGTATATCTGCTTTATTTGTTACTTCCCCTAGATCCCTAGTTCTTGAGTGACATACTGTGACGGTTGCATTCTTTTCAAGCAGCAAAAGTGCTGCGGGTTTGCCCACAATATTACTACGACCTACAACAACTGCATTCTTTCCTTCGATGTTGACACCGATACTTTCTATTAGCTTAATAATTCCTGTTGGTGTACATGGACGTAAGCTGTCTTGTCCTGATAGTAATTTCCCTGAGTTTATAATATGAAATCCATCTACATCTTTTTCGTATGAAATTGTATTTATAACAGTGCTTTCATCAAGGTGTTTAGGTAGTGGAAGTTGTACAAGGATGCCATGCACATCGTTATCATTGTTCAGCTTTTCTATAACGTCTAATAGCTCTTCTTTTGTTGTTTCTTTGGGCATTCTTATCGTATTTGAAATGATATTGACTCGTTTCGCAAACTTTTCCTTGTTTCTAACATAGGCAGCTGATGCTAAATCATCGCCTACTAGTACAACTGTCAATCCAGGATACTTGCTCTTTTGTTCATAGAGACTGTTCACTTTTTTTTTCAGTTTAATTCTCGTTTGTTTTGCAAGTTCTCTTCCATCAATTATTTGTGCCTGCATAATTTCACCTCTTTAAAAAATTTGCATCATATTTGATGCGATATAATTTAACCGCTCAGTGAGCGGCTTTAGTCAAATTATTATTCTTGTACTGATTTTAGTACACTTGCTAATATCGCGTTGATATAGCTACCCGAGTCAGGTAGCGAAAACTCTTTGGCAAGCTCCACCGCTTCATTGATGACAGCACCCGGGGGGTTCAATTTTTGATATTTAATTTCATAGATTGCCATCTGCAAAATTGCAACATCTACCTTTGGCAGTCTTTCTGCTTTCCACTTCTTCAAGTGGGATTCAATATCGATATTTATTAATTCGATATTCTCATTGACTCCGACTATCAAGTCCCTTGACATTTGCTTGTCGTCTGCATTGACATTCAAATAACTATAGTAGGGACCTTCAGGATTATCCTTTTTGAATTGTTGGGAGTACAGTGTTCGCATCGTAGCGATACGAGCATCATGTCGAGACATTATTTGTCACCTTTCACACGTGAAAGAATCTTATCCACCACGCTACCAAAATCCACCTTATCATCAAAGAAATATCCCAAAACCAGACCGATAGTTATACATATTACTACTAGCAGTGTTTTAAAAAAACCAATTGTAAGTAGTAATATTGCGATAATTAATCCAGTTATAAATCCAATAATTCTGAATTTATAGGGCGATATATCTTCTAATAATTTTAAGAATTTTTCTTTCATATTATTCTTTTTTCTTGTTGTCTACAACAACATTGATTTTATCTAGCTTTATACCACACATTGCTTCAATGTTTGTCTTTACTGTTTCTTGTATTCTTGTGCCTATTTGCGGAATCACAACATCATCTGAAAGTTCAGCTTTAATGAATATTTGAACGGTTTTGTCGATGCTTTTAATGCTAGTCTTTGAACCAATGACTCCATCAACCATTTTGGCATTCTTGTTGATCATATCTTTGAATGTGGAATCTGCAATACGAATGCTTCCATTTTCAGCATTGTTGATTTCCAAATAGCGTCCGCCCTTTTTATTTCTCCCAAATGTAATAAAAAGAAGTGCTATGGCGATTATTAGTACGACACAAGCGATACCTGTCATTATCCAAGCATTTATGTTGATGTTGTATATTGCATTTACATATTCATCGATTACTGGTTGCTTGATGATATTCCATGCAACTCCTACAAAAAATAAAGTCACAGCAATTAACAATAGTGCTACAAATGCAGTAACAATACGATCAAATATTCTAACTTTCATGTCATTCTCCTTATTTCTTTGGTTGTTTCTCTTCTTCTACTTCTTTTGGCTTTTCAACATGTATACTACTGACATTAACATTTACTGCAATTACTTTTAGTGAAGTCATGCTTTCAATGGCTTTTTTGATACTATCTTGTACAGCGTTTGATACCACATGAAGCTTTTTGCCGTATTCTACAATGATATTGATATCTATCACAGCTGTATTTTCTTCCAACGTTACATGAATTCCACGATTTTTCACACCTAACATATCAGAAAGTCCACCACCGGATATACCTAAAACACCTACTACTTCGTCTGTAGCTAGGGCTGCAATCTTAGCCAGTACATCGTTTGCATAATTTATTGAACCACTCTCATTTGTGGTTATGATCTTTTCTTTATTGTCACTCATTGTTTTGTACCTCCGTTAATTCATTATATAAAAATTTATTCTTTTAATCAACATTATTTGAAACACACAAAAAGAGCGAAATGCTGCTTGCACGATGCGTGTTATGCGCGTTCCATATATTCACCAGTTCTAGTGTCAATACGAACTTTGTCTCCAATATTTACGAATATTGGCACATGTACAACATAACCTGTTTCAGTTGTTGCAGGCTTTGTAACATTGTTAGCTGTATCTCCCTTAAAGCCTGGATCCGTTTCTGTAATCTCTAGTATTACAAAGTTTTGAGGTGTAACACTAAAGGGTTTATCCAAATATAATTGCATCAACACTTGATCGTTTTCCTTTATGAATGGTAGTGCATCTTCAACAAAGCTATGCTCTAGTGGAATTTGCTCATATGTATCATTATCCATAAAATAATACAGTTCTCCATCATTGTAAAGATACTGCATGTTCTTTGTTTCTATATGTGCTTTTTTAAACTTATCATTTGGGTTAAATGTTCTTTCAACCACTGCACCTGTCATGATATTTTTGATCTTTGTTCTGACAAAAGCAGAGCCCTTACCCGGCTTTACATGCTGAAAGTCTACAATGTTCCATAGCTTTCCATCTATTTCTATGGTCACACCTTTTCTTATATCTCCTGCTGAAATCATAAATTGCCTCCACTAATTATATTTAACTCTGTTGATACATCATACAAAGATGTATAACTATCCTCTGTAATATAGCATGTGTTTTCTATTCGTACACCACCTAGGTTGGGAATATATATGCCTGGTTCAACCGTGACCACCATGCCAGATTGTAGTATGTCTTCAGACTTTGAATTTAGCACAGGAAGCTCATGGACATTGAGGCCTACACCGTGTCCTACCCCATGACCAAAGTATTCGCTGTATCCTTGTTTTGCAATAATATCTCTTGCTACCTTATCTACCTCTTTACATGCAATACCAGGCTTAAGGATGCGTTGTGCTTCGCATTGTGCTTCTTGTACAATCTTATATATGTCCAGTAACTTTGTAGACGCCTTCCCCATTGCAAAGGTTCTTGTCATGTCACTGTTGTAAGAATCAATATTTGCGCCAAAGTCAAAGGTTACCATATCGCCTTCTTTGAATTTCCTTGGACCTGTAATAGCATGTGGCATGGATCCGTTTTCTCCTGATGCTACTATAAAGTCAAATGCTTTTCCTGCACCATATTTCTTCTTTAAGTAGTATTCTATCTCTGTAGACAGCTCAATTTCTTGCATTCCGAATGCTGCAATTCTATATGCTTCATTAAGCGCATCTTGGGTTGCATTGCCTGCTTTTATTATTATTTCAATTTCATTTTCATCTTTAATTGCTCTTATTTTCATTCCGAGCCTTGAAGATCCTATGAACTTTACATTGGTACATGCTTTTTTAAATGATTGTAGTTGTACTACTGTAAGATTATCCTCTTCAAAACCAACCTGATCTTTTTTACTAAAAATACTATTTAACACTTCGGAAGCACTTTGTGGTCCTGTTTTCAATACTTTGCTTTCCGGGGATTCACTCTGCGCTTGCTCTACATATCGAAAATCTGTGACAATGTGCATCTCACCATTTTTTACAGCAAGCAGTCCTTCACCTCTGTATCCTGTGAAATAGAATATATTATTTCTGTTAGAAAAAATATATCCGTCAAGCTTCATTTCGTTAAGTTTCTCTTGTAGTTTCATAATTCTTTTCATAATAATTCCTCTTTAAAATATTATAGCATAGCGGCTATTTATAATAAATCTTGTTGATATATTTTTTTCATTATTAGTGCATCTTCTATCATTGTATCTCTGGATTCACATATAATAACAGGTGTCATCTTCCGTTTAACAATCTCCTTTGATAAGGCTTCAAAAAATGGTCCATATGCTATATCTTCAAATGTTAGATGCTTTTTTTCACCCATATTTGTATATTCTTGATGACTGAAATGAATATGAAGCTTGTTTAATCGTTCACTTCCAAGTGCACTTTCAATGATATCCAATATCTCCGCATAGTCTTCTTGACTTTCTATACATCCTTGTCCTCTTGAATTAAGATGTCCAAAATCAATCGTTGGGACAATTCTCTCATCTACCAGACATAATTGTATTACTTCATCCAATGTTCCTAGTTGATTCTTCTTACCCATTGTCTCAGGACAAATAATCACATCTTGAAATCCTTGCTGATCCATTTCATCGATGATAATCTCCATTTCCCTTAATGCAGTATTCAATGCTACTCCTCTACTTTGCTTCATGCATGCACCAGGATGAAACACAACTCTTGTAGCCTCCATATAGTGTGCTAACTGTAGTGTTTGATAAATGTATTCTCTTGATTTTTGTCGTTTTTCCTCTTCTGGATTTGAAAGATTGATATAATAGGGTGCATGAATCGACATGCCTATATTATGCTTTTTTGCCTCTTGTCCTATTTTCTGAGCAGTTTCTTGTTTAAGATTTGCACCCTTACCACAAGAATACTCATACCATCCCAAGCTCTTGTCTTCAATATATTTGGGCATTTGATAGCTGTGCTTAAATCCTGCATCATAGAAAGACTTTGAGTTGCCAGCAGGGCCGAACTTTATTGTATCACTCATAAGTTTTTCCTTCTCATGATGTGCTTTTCAACAAATCGATTTACTTTAGTTATCCCAAATTCTACATTTGATATTGGCTCCAATAATACAAATCGTATCCCTGCAAAAAATGCAGCAAATCTGTCTGTGAGTATCTGGTCGCCGATCATAATGCAGTTTTCTTTTTTTACAGCACACATCCTTGCAGCTTTTAGTAATCCAAAAGGCCAAGGCTTGTATGCAGGTGAAATGAACTCTGAGTCTATTTGTAGTGCAATTTTTTCTGCACGTGATTTTGTTGCATTCGAAACCAAAGTGATTGTAATTCCAGCATCTTGCACAGCACTACACCATGTAAGTTCATTCTCCTGAACTCTTTGAGTGCGCCATTTTAATAATGTGCTATCAATATCCAACATGACACATTGTACTTGTGCATCAATAAGTGATTGTATTGTTATATCGATGAGTTTTTTGTATCTTTTCTTAATCATTGTCCCCTTTTTCCAGAGCATATACAGCCATTGCACACTCTAGTCTTGTTTTGAGCATATCACACTCCATTGCATATGGAATACTGATATCTCCGTTGAATTTATAAGCATTTGCGCCGCATCCACCACCACACCAAAACTGTGCCCAGCAGTCTTTACACTGTTGTTTATTTATAACATGATTGGCAGCAAACTCTTCTGCCATTTTTTTATTAATATGCGCATCCGCAATCGTTGCAAGTATCATTTCTTCATTGCCTACATATTGATGACAGGGATAGACATCACCTTCGGGGGTTACCGCAACATATTCAAAGCCTGCACCGCACCCAGAGAGTCTTTTGATTAGACAGGGACCTTCTTCTAAGTTGATCATGAAGTGAAAGAAATTAACAAACTTCTTTTTCCTATAATCATAATACCACTTTGCAAGTTTCTCGTATTCTTTTTTTATTGTATCTAGATCATTATTGTTTAGAGCATAGGACATGCTTTTGTCTGCAACTACCGGCTCAATTGATAATTGTTCAAACCCTTGATCTGCAAGGTACTTCACATCTTCTGCAAAGTCTAGGTTATTTTTCGTATAGGTTCCTCTGATATAGTAGCTTTTGTCTCCTCTTTTTTCTGCAAACTTTTTCGCGTTTTTAAGTATTGTAGATTGCGATCCTTTGCCACTATTATCAGGGCGCATAAAGTCATGCACATCTTCTCTACCATCGATACTGATAACAACATTGTATATTTCTTCATTGAGAAATTCAATGATTGTATCATCCATATCATATGCATTGGTCGTGAGTGTAAATCTGAATTCCTTTTTGTGCGTTTTTTCAAGCTCACGTCCGTAATATGTGATTTCCTTCACTACATCAAAATTCATCAATGGCTCTCCACCAAAGAAATCCACTTCTAAGGTTTTAGCATCACCGCTGTTTCTGATTAGGAAATCCAAAGCTTTCTTTCCAACATCTACACTCATTAGTGTTCGTTTGCCACCGAACGCACCCTTTGATGCAAAGCAATACTTGCAACGAAGATTACAATCATGTGCAACATGCAAGCACATTGCTTTGATTCTACCGGTTTGTAGAAGCTTTATATCATCATAGTCCATCGAGGAATAAAGTAAATTTTCATCGATTAGAGTTTCTATCTCAGAAATCGTTTGTTTTATATCATGAATGGTATGCTCACCTTCAAGTGCTTTAATTATTTCATCTTCATTGTTATGTTCTTTATACAATGATAGAACACGATATGCCTGTTCATCTGGCATATGGAGTGCACCGCTGTATACATCATATACATAATAATGATTTAGTGATTCAAATAAGTGTATCATTTACCATAAAAAACGGCGCAATTAACGCCGAATATCCTTACTTTCAATTGATGTTACTATAACTATTGTACTTTCTTTGCACATTCTTGGTTGGCTACAGTGCAAGAAGTTTTACATGCTGATTGGCATGATGATTGACAAATACCACATCCGCCCTCTTTATTCAGACAATCTTTTGTTATTGTTTTAAAATGCTTCATTGTTGCTCCTTCTATGTGAAATACTCTTTCATATTATACATAAGACTAACTATTGTTTCAAGCGTAGTGTTTCAATAATATTATTAGCTTGCAAATCGAAAAAAGAATACTATAATTATTTGTACATCAATATATCAAACAATAAGGGGACTATTATGCAAAAGCTATATATTTTATGGACAAATGCTGATGTTGTTACATCAGAGCTTATGGTATTCATGTATGCAGGTAATGCAAAGAGAAATGGTTGGTGGGATGAAGTAACGCTAATTATCTGGGGAGCTACAGCAAAGCTATGTAAAGATAATGAATATATGTTGCTCAGTGTGAAAAACTTAATGGATTCAGGTGTATCTGTTGTTGCATGTAAAGCATGTGCAGACGAGTTGGGTGCAACTAAGAAATTAGAAGAAATCGGTGTTGATGTAATCTATATGGGTGTTGAATTAACTAATATTATTAAAGATAGTTCAAAAAACTTGATTACTGTATAAATACGATATAGTTTAAATCAAGGTAATGGTGCCGATTGATAATCCACATTCACCTTTTTTTATTCTATAGGAGTGAAATTCATCACATTGACAGCCTGTACAAATATCTGATTGTGTTATATTTTCGGTTCTGATTCCAGCACCTTTTAGCTGTTGTGTGAGAACATCCTTTAGTGATACATGTGGTTTATTATAATTTCTATCAATAACCTCTTCGCCATACGATTCTTCGAATACGCCGGCGACTTCTTCGCCTACTTCAAAGCAACATTTCTTGATTGAAGGCCCAATGGCTGATAATATATCATCTGTATTGCATCCATAGTCCTGCTTCATTTTCTCAATGGTTTTGCCTACAATGTTCATTGCTGTAGAGCGCCACCCGGAATGCACTAGGGCTGCCACTTTCTTTTTTGTATCTAGAAGATATATAACCGGGCAGTCTGCTGAGAATTTGACCAATGTTACTCCTGTCTTGTCGGTGATCAAAGCGTCTGCTTCAACAAGTGTGCATTCTCTATTGATCATTGCACCAAAATCATTTTCATCTACTGTGTGAATATCGTCTTTGTGTATTTGTCTTGTCAGCACCATTTTATTGATGTCGATATCCAGTGCATCGCAGTATCTTTTATAATTCTCCAACACATTTTCTTTCTTGTCACCTGTGATAAAAGAAAAGTTCATCGACTCAAATCGCCCAGAACTCACTCCACCAAAACGTGTTGAAAAGCCTGTTTTTACAATTCCTGTTTTTTCAAACAAAGAAACGGCATAATACTTTACACCGTTTGTTGTTTTACTATTGAAGATTTTCATTATTTCTAGTCTTTCAGTAATTCGTTTAATTCATCCCTGAATGAGTTTATATCCCTAAAGTGTCTATACACCGATGCAAATCGTACATATGCTACCTGATCGAGTTCTCTTAATTCATTCATGACTTTTTCCCCAATGTCATGGCTTGTGATCTCTTGATCCAATGAATTGTATACCATCTTCTCTACATCGGATACAATCTTATCAATAGTCTGTGCGCTTACGGGCCTTTTCTCACATGCTTTTATAAGTCCAGAGCGGATTTTTGAAGGATCAAAGGTTTGTCTTTCTCCATCACTTTTTACAACCAAAATCATTGGGTTTTCTATTTTCTCATATGTTGTAAATCTTTTTGAGCAATTAATACATTCTCTTCGACGTCGAATGGCCCAACCTTCTTCTGTGGGTCTAGAATCTACGACTTTACTCTCGTCATTGTTGCAATACATGCATCTCATACTACCCTCCCAATAATTTCTTTTTTTATTATATCATTTTATTAATGTTTGTCCAATCAAAGAATGCAGTTATTCATCTAGCGTGCTGAACAAATCCATTCCTACCATCGAAGTTGTTTCATTCCACGCTTTCTGCATTTGATCTTTTGCACTTTGAGGAAGTGTATTGAAAAGCTCCGGTGTATTTAAATATTTTCCAATAGGAAGTACCCTAAAGTTCTTCTCACTATTATTGTCTGTTTCATTAATGCTCACCCATGTGGGTACATAATCCGAACCTGTTAACTTAACTTCTCCTGTGATGGTGTTTTTTTGATAATGAATATTTAAAATCATTCCTGAGTCGGTATATGTGTCTCTTTGACTTGATATGAAGTTTCCGAGAGAATATGCGACAATTACTTCGCGCATTACGCCATCTTCACCTTTTTGAAACTTTCTTCTAGCTCGTTGGACCATGTGTGACTTCGTTCCTAATATGATATCTGCACCCTGTTCCAGGGCATATTGTGCTGTTTCTCTCATTTCTTTGCTTTCTTGACGGGTATATTCTTCTCCCCAGTGTAGGCATAATATAACTATATCTGCACCCTTATCTCTTGCGATTGTAATATTGTCTCGTATTCTTGATTTTCTAATATATTTGATACCATAATCCAACCGATTGAGGGATATGTTCTTTTCTCCTCCGTTGGTTGTATCGGTGAAAGACAATATAGCAACATACACTCCTTCCACTTCAATGATAAGTGGTTCATAGTAATCCTGTTCAGATAGATACGTTCCTGTTGTTTGCATCCCAGCTTCTTTTATCTTCTTGTTGGTACGCTCAACACCTGCCCATTCATAATCGAATATGTGTCCGTTGCCTGTAGTTAAAACGTCAACCCCTGCGCCTGCAAGAGCATCTAGCAATGCATCAGGTGCATTATATGGTGATTCCCCTGAGTAGCCTTGATCTGCACCTGCAAATGTGGTAAGCGATGATCCAATGACTAAATCAGACCTTTGTAATGATTGTGCTATTTCTGAAAAATTATGTGTAAAGTCATAATCTAGTGTGTTTTGATTGAATGCATCATCAATCTGTGCCTGCTGGCACATGATGTCACCAATTGCAGAAATCGTGATATTTACAATCTCCGGTGGTGGTGTTTTGGTAGCAACCGATGTTGGCTTCGGCGTAGGGTCTGGAGAAGGACTGGGCGACATTGTAGGAACAGATGTTGGTATTGCAGTTGGAATCGGAGTCGATGTACCTGAAATGTTGATTAACTTATCATCTGAATTGCCTACGATAGTATCCCAATTAAAGAATGCATATATGCCACCAATGCTGAGTACGACTATTATAAGGATTGCAACAAGAAAGCTTTTGGGGTATGTTCTCTTTTGTTTTTTTGTAGGTTGTGCACCACGTGCTGTATTATCATTTACAGTAGAATAGTTTCCTTTTCTATTTCGTCTTCCTTCAGAAAACTGATTGCTATTATTGTTATCTGGTGTCATTATTGCTCCATATATGAATCTATATACTTATACTATAACTCATTGATTTCATATTTATCGTTATTACTATATCTTTATATTTGTTAATTTGTTGCTTATATCATTATTTAAGTCTTGCATTACTTGCTTTGCATGATATTGCTGTTGTGAAAAAAGTTTTACTTCATAAATTCTCTTTTTTTATAAAAATTACTGGACTTGCCATCATAGACTTTCAGCCTGTTTAGCCCCGTGCTTTTTTGAAACATTTGGACAAGTTCGATTCTTCCTAACATTATAAAGTCTTAAATTTTGCAGACCTTATTCCCCTTTCGCAGTATTCAATCAAATACTGCTGTCGGGCTGCGTTGTTTCTTACGAAACAACTCGGGCTACGAAACACTTCATGTTTCTTGCCAAAATTAAAAGCCATTTATATTATTAGCTTTTAACTTGCTCTTTGCTGTCCCTTCCCTTTCGCAGTATTCAATCAAATACTGCTGTCGGGCTGCGTTGTTTCTTACGAAACAACTCGGGCTACGAAACACTTCATGTTTCTTGCCAAAATTAAAAACTTTCAGTTTTTTATTTTGGTGGGACTTACTGGACTTGAACCAGCGACTTCTACGATGTGAACGTAGCGCTCTACCAGCTGAGCTAAAATCCCATATGCTCTATTCTAACTTACATGTGCAATTGAATCAAGAATCATTCTTCCCAATAATCATAATATGTTTCAAGTTCTTTCAATTGGTGTGTTCCATTTGTAATTCCACTAATCGTTGATATAAACTCCTCCTCTTTGGATAGTTTATATGACAATTCAATATTTACTTTAGCGTCAAATTCCGTTCTACCCTTTTTAAAGGATGAATTACTCAGCATATATTCCATCTTACCTTGATAAGGATAATCTATAACTAAAAGTACCTTCTTGCTGAGCTCATAGGTACACGGTTGTGCAAGATTGATAGCTTCTGATGCAGCATTTGAAAAGGCTCTCGCAAGCACACCTTTTCCCAGCTTCACTCCGCCAAAGTATCGAACCACAACACAACATACTGCAGTGAGTTTCTTTAGACGCAACATCTCAAGTATTGGCATGCCCCCAATAGGCTCATGACCATCATGTAATTTTTGTATCTCTTGCTTCATCCCACAGATATAAGCATGACATAAACATGACGCCTCAGGATGCAGTTTATTTACCTCTTTGATAAATTCAAGTGCATCACTTTGCGTCATGGTATGCTTTGCATAACCTATAAATCGAGATTTGTTGATGATGAACTCTTTTGTGTTTGCTGTATGTTTAATGCTCTTATACGCTATTACAATATTCTTTCCCATATGCTAATGATTATACTAAAAAAAGCCCATTATTCATATGAGCTTTTCATTTTTGGTTTAATATTTTACTTTATAACTACACGATGGAAAACTTTTTTCCCTTTTTGAATCATGACCTCTCCACTTTCAGGAAGGTCAATTACATGGTTTGGATCCATGATCTTAACTTCATCCACTCTGATGCCACCTTGTTGAATTAATCTTCTGCCTTCTCCGTTTGTTGCAGTTAGTGTGCATTTTGTCATTAGTAGCACGAGGCGATTATTTTTTTCAAACTCATCTTTTGTCATTGTAGTTGTTGGGATTTCCTTGGAGTCTTTCCCACCACCGAACAAAGCTTCTGTTGCTGATGCTGCTTTTTGTGCTTCTTCATCTCCATGAACCAACTTTGTGACTTCATATGCTAATATCTTCTTGGCTTCATTAATCTCAGCACCTTCCAAAGCACTAAGTCTATGAACCTCATCCATCTCAATAAACGTCAAGTAGGATAGGCATCGTTCAACATCTGAATCTGCTACATTACGCCAATATTGATAGAACTCATATGGTGTTGTCTTTTTACTATCTAGCCACAGTGCACCATTTTGTGTTTTGCCCATTTTATTGCCTTCTGAGTTTAGAAGCAACCCAAATGTACAAGCAAACGCTGGTTTCTTTTGCTTGCGACGGATAAGATCTGCACCTGCTAATATATTGCTCCACTGATCATCGCCACCCATTTGTAGTTTGCAATCATAGTTTTGATTCAAATACAAAAAATCATATGCTTGCATAAGCATATAGTTAAACTCTAGGAATGATAGTCCTTTTTCTAATCTTGATTTGTAGCAATCTGCAGTTAGCATCCGATTTACTGAGAAATGTACACCAATATCACGAATGAATTCAACGTAATTTAAATCAAGTAACCACTCTGCATTGTTGACCATTTGTGCTTTGCCTTCTCCAAACTCGATAAAGCGAGAGAGCTGATCTTTAATACAATCACTGTTGTGCTTGATATCATCTGAAGTCAACATCTGCCGCATATCTGTTCTTCCGCTTGGATCTCCGATAACAGATGTGCCACCACCGACTACTGCGATGGGCTTGTGTCCTGCCCTTTGCATATGCATCATTGCCATGACCGGTATGAAGTGCCCTACATGCAAGCTATCTGCAGTAGGATCAAATCCGATATAAAAAGAAACACTTTCATTTTCAAGGAGCTTATACAAATCTTCCTCAAAAGTAATTTGTTGCAGAAAGCCTCTTTCTTTTAATACGTCCAATACATGTGCCATTGCTGTTCTCCTAATCATTATTAATTGAATTTATTATACACTATCATTGTTTTTAGTCAATGATTACTCAACATACTTCCATATCTCTTTGCTGCTTGTGGAAATTCCTTTTGCGCCGGCTTTAAGTGCACTCTTCACCTCTTGAATATCTGTAATCATTCCTCCTGCAATCACTTGCTGATGGATGCTACTTTTGATTTCTGTTATCGCCTTTGATATCACACCAGGTACTACCTCTACAATGTCCGGCTTTGAGTTATTGATCATGGTTATTCCCGATTTAATCGAAGTTGAGTCCAATAAGAATATGCGTTGTACTGTCATCAATCCTTCATCTTTTGCGCATTTGATAAGATTTTTACGCGTAGTGATAATGCCATCGGGCTTCCAGGCTCTTGCGACGTATTTTACAGCAGCCTTGTCTGTCCCCATTCCTGCGATCATGTCAATATGCACAAATACTTTCTTCCCTGCAATCTTCAATGCTTTGACCATCTTTGGTGCACTGATAATATCTCCACCTAATATGAAGCACACTCTTGGAGTAGTATTCATTGCAATCTTTACACTTTCGATATCTTTCAATGCTGCGATAATTGGAAAAGAGTCTAATTGACTGATGATATTATTCATTACTTTCCTCCAATAGTTTCTTAACACCCATTAACGCATGGTATCTGTGGCTGAAATTATTTTTGATATCGATATCTAGCTGTGCCATTGTTTGATTAAAGTCTTTCATGTAAAACAGTGGATCGTACCCAAATCCACCATTACCTTGTGGTATTTCTAGTATTGTTCCTTCACAATATCCCATAGCGACCAAGTCTTTTTCATTGGGTTGGACTAGAGCAATCGCACATGCATACCTTGCGCTTTTATTAGCTTTGTCTTTCATTTCATCTAGAAGTTTTTTGTTGTTTGCATCATCATCACCATGATACCCACAATACCTTGCAGAATATACACCCGGTCTACAATCTAGCGCATCCACTTCGAGTCCTGAATCGTCCGCAAGTGCTACACAATTGAGTTTGTCTGATACATAATGTGCTTTGATAAGTGCATTTTCCTTAAATGTTATACCTGTTTCTTCAATGTCTTCATCAAGTCCTGCTTCGCTCATAGACAATATTTCATCAAAATCATCTTGGAGTATTTTTTTGATTTCAACAATCTTGTGTTTATTGTTGGAGGCAATCACTAACTTCATTACCTATTCTCCTAATAAAGTTTCTGTTTGTATTTGCATGATTTCTTTAATTACATCGCCTGCATATTGTAGCATTAGTTGTAGCTCTGTTGATGTAAATGCGCGTTGTTCTCCAGTTCCTTGTACTTCAAGGTATT
>JAGLOK010000072.1 GCA_023139005.1 Clostridiales bacterium
CTGATAAGAGTGTTGTCACCTATATTGAATATTGATGAAAGTGAAATTCGCACAAAGCTTGAGCCTTTTTATGAGAAACTTGAAAAATCACTTGAGGATACCAATGATGATACTACGCAAGAATATTCAACTTCCTCAAATTATGTAATACTCAAAGCATTTCCGAAAGACAAAGGTCCAACAAAGGAAGAAATTAATACTATGCTTTCAATTGCAGGTATTGGCATTGACGATGATTATATGACAAAGATTCGCTATTATCCTAATGGTTCTATTATGGCACATACATTAGGATACGTAGGTTTTATGGATACAAAAGAGGCAGCGCAATCAGAAAACTTAGCTCTACCGAAAGATACAATGATCGGGAAGTCAGGACTTGAGAAGAAATATGAAATGGAATTGAGAGCACAGCCAAGTTATAAGCTTACTATCAATGATAAGTATGGTCATGAAAAGCAAATCATTGTATATAAAAAAGGACAAAATGGTAAAGATCTACGATTAAATATAGACTTGGATACACAAATTAAAGCAGAACTACTGCTAATGGAAAACCTAACTTCTCAAATGCATGGTTCTGTCATAGTACTTGATCCATATACAGGTTCAATAGATGCTATTGCCAGTTTTCCAACATTTGATCCCAATTTATTTGCCTTTTCAATGTCTCAACAAGAGTGGGATTACATCAATGATCCTATAAAGGCACCCTTATATAATCGCGCTTTGTCGGGACTATATCCACCTGGATCAACATTTAAGCCTTTTACAGCAGCAATTGCAATTGAAACTAATTCAGTTAGTAATAATTTTGTATTCAAAGAAAAGATTGAAGACGATATCTGGATTCCGTCGGATAAAGAGTGGGTATATCAAGGAATAAAACGTTACGCTAGAACACCAGGTGAGCTCAACTTATCAAATGCCATTACTTTTTCTGATAATATCTTCTTTGCATATGAAGCACTTCAAATCGGACGAACTACCTTTTATGATTTTTGCAAGCGTTTTGGTATGAATGAAGCAATACCATTTGATTTGACAATTCCATCAGCTACAATATCGAACACAGAAAATATAAGTGACATAAAGCTTTTAGCAGACTCTGGTTATGGACAAGGAGAACTTCTTATAACGCCATTACAAATGGCATCACTATTTGGCGCATTTGCAAATAGTGGTGATGTAATGCAACCGCGTCTAATTAATTCAATTAAGGTAGTATCGGACAATCAATATAATCTAGTTGAAGCTTTTGAACCAATAATTTGGAAAGATAATATCATAGATTCCTATTCAATAAGTACACTAACACCAATGCTTCGTCGAGTTATTACGCATGGTACAGGAAAGTCAGTTTATTTATCCGGAGTAAA
Organism: Clostridiales bacterium; assembly: GCA_023139005.1. GTDB lineage: Bacteria > Bacillota > Clostridia > Christensenellales > UMGS416 > JAGLOK01. The sequence goes on from JAGLOK010000072.1 coordinate 1,380, forward strand.
TATACATGGTAAAACTGGAACTGCTGAAATAGGAAATGATGAGTCTAGGGAAATTGCGTGGTTTATAGGTTTTGTAAAAGGCATTGATCCAAAACTCGTATGTGTTACATTAGAAGTACCTGCACAGCAAGGTGATGTTCGATTTATCATAGCACAAGAGTTATTTAGATAACTATTTCCATGTAATCATTAGTGTAAAAGAACCACCTTCATACCAATATATCTTTACGGTATTCTCACCTTTTTCGTAGGTAGCGTCAACAAGTTTATTGCTTATTTCTTCCCGTACTTTTTCATATTGGTAAAGAATTAGCTCATCATTGTATGTTTGAACAATATCCATCTCAACTTCACCAAAATCTAGAATAACTCCTTTTGGTGTTTTTAAGACGTTCTCAATATTACTTGAAACTTTTGGTACTTCGCTAGGGATATCCTCAGGCCAGTCTTGTTTATTACTTGAAGTACTACTCTCCGTATTGCTTGGTGTTGCTTGAGGGTTATTCTCATTGGTCATAGATGGATATATAATGTCCACTTGAGCCCCATCCCCCAATAGGTTTTCAAGCAATTTTTCTGTCACATCTTCTTTCATTTGTTGCCTATATTCCTCACATCCGGTAAGAGAAAATAGTAAAACAATACTAATACAAATAACTAATGCTCTCTTCAAATTATATCCCTCTTCTATTTAATTTTGCTTTTATAGTTGTTGATTGCTTCTTGTAGTGCTTCTTCTGCAAGTATAGAGCAATGAATCTTCTCATTTGGTAGACCACCAATTTCCTTTAGGAGGTCCTTGTTTGTAAACTTTAGCGCTTCTTCGACAGACTTTCCTATAATCATTTCTGTTGCAATAGAACTTGATGCAACAGCTGCACCACATCCAAATGTTTTAAATTTTACATCAACTATGATATTATCTTCTACTTTTATATCAATTTTCATAATGTCACCACATGCAGCACTACCTACTTGTCCAGTACCACTTGCATTTTCTATTTCTCCAACATTTCGAGGATTTGAAAAGTGTTCCATTACTTTCTTATTGTACATTTGTGTCATGATTGTTCTCCTTTTACATACAATGGTGACATGTTCCTAAGTCTTTTTACGATAGGAATTAGGGCATCAATTGTATCTTCTATATCTTTTCTCGTGTTAGTCTCTCCAAGTGTGAGTCGTAGCGAACCATGTGCTGTCGCATGATCTAAGCCAATTGCAAGCAGCACATGAGAAGGATCTAATGATCCCGATGTGCATGCAGAGCCACTGGATGCAGATATCCCCATGATGTCAAGTGAGAGTAACAATGACTCTCCTTCAATATACTTAAACGACATGTTTACATTGTTTGGTAAGCGTTTCGTTGGGTGTCCATTAAGCCGAACTTCTTCTATGTTATCTGATATCCCTTGAATCAATGCTTCTCTTAATTCAAGTTGTCTTTTACTTTCATCTTTTATGTTTTTATATGATATTTCCAATGCCTTTGCAAGCCCTATAATTCCAACATGGTTGTATGTACCCGGTCTCTTTGATTTCTCTTGACCGCCACCGTACATAAGGTTTCCTATCCTTGTTCCTTTTTTCACATATAATGCGCCAACACCCTTTGGTCCACCAAACTTATGTGCCGACATTGAAAGTAGATTGATATTCATCTTTTCTACATCAATTTCCAGATGTCCTACAGCTTGTATAGCATCAGTATGGAATAAAACATTTTTCTCTTTGCACAAAGCACCGATTTCCTCGATAGGTTGTATAGTTCCGATTTCATTGTTTGCAAACATTATAGATACCATTACTGTATCCTCGCGAATTGCTTCATTCAACTCATTTATATTGATTAATCCATCTCCATCAACAGGTAGAAATGTTACTTCATATCCTTCTTTTTTCAGTTTCTTGCATGTATCCCAAACAGCATGGTGCTCAATAGTTGATGTGATTATGTGTTTACCCTTTTTTTCATTTGCTTGCATCACACCGCGAATCGCCCAATTGTCTGACTCTGTGCCTCCAGATGTGAAGAATATTTCAGAATCCAAGCTATGAATAACATCTGCAATCGTATTCTTTGCTTTTTCTATTGCGATTCTTGCAGTTCTACCATAACTGTATACACTTGATGCATTTCCGAATTCTGAATTGAAGTATGGAATCATAGTATCGAGAACCTCTTGATTCACTGGTGTAGTTGCTGCATGGTCTAAATATATTCTATGTTTTTCTGTCATTTTTATTTTTCCTTAAATTCTTTTATGAGATCTGCAAAAGTTATATTTTCTACTGCTTGCATAACACTGCTATTTACTTTAGTCCAGATATGTTGTCCTGCACAGTCATCTTCATGGTCACAGCCCTCTTCTTCATAGCGTTTGCAATGAATCGGTGCAAATGCACCCTCTAGACAAGCAATTACATCCCAAGCTGTGATGTCTTTTGGTTTTTTTGCTATGGTATATCCCCCTTTTGCACCACGTAAACTGTTTACAATCCCTGCTTTCCTAAGTTTAACTATGAGCTGTTCCAGATATTGCATAGGGATCTTCTGGCGCTCTGAGATAGTTTTAATAGCTATGGGTTCACCCTGATAGTTTTTTGCCAACTCAAATACTGCATTAATACCATATCTTGCTCTTGTAGATACTCTCATATTTATTCCTTACATTGTTTTATTTCCCATGAAAAATTTATCATACCCAAGTGTTTATGTCAAGATTTGTGTTCTATAGTTCATTGAATATTGATTTATAGTACGTCATTGTTATATAAAGGATAATTTTCACAAAGTTTAAGCACTTGTGCCTTCACTTCCTCAATTGCAGCGTCTCCTTGTTTTATGATTTGAACTATCAATTTACCGATTAGTTTCATATCATCTTCATTCATTCCACGTGTTGTTATCGCTGGAGTTCCTAAGCGAATTCCACTTGTTGTAAAAGCATTCTCAGGATCATTCGGTACACCATTTTTGTTCGTTGTGATATTCGCAAGACCTAACTGTGCTTCTACTTCTTTACCCGTTTTATTAAACGAACGTAAATCTACTAATATTAGATGATTATCTGTGCCATCTGCTACTAGTTTGCATCCTTCTTCTTTTAAAGTATCTGCTAGCACTTTAGCATTATTGACAACATTCTGTTGATACGTTTTAAATTCATCTGTTAATGCTTCTTTGAAGCAAACTGCCTTTGCAGCAATTATATGCATCAAAGGTCCACCTTGCATTCCTGGAAATACAGCTCGATTGATACGTTTTGCATATTTCTTTTGACACATGATCATACCACCACGTGGGCCTCTTAACGTCTTATGTGTAGTGGTTGTGGTAAAGTGTGCATAAGGTATTGGTGATGGATGTAATCCTGTTGCAACTAGGCCTGCAATGTGTGCAATATCCGCCATAAGGTATGCACCTACCTCATCTGCGATTTCTCTGAATTTCTTGAAATCAATGATTCTGGAATAAGCACTTGCTCCTGCGACAATAATTTGTGGCTTGCTTTCTAGTGCGAGTCTTCTGACTTCATCATAGTCGATTGTTTGTGTATCCTCTTTAACACCATAAGGAACAATGTTGAAAAACATACCAGAAAAGTTTGCTGGACTACCGTGCGTCAAGTGTCCACCATGATTGAGATTCATGCCGAGTATCGTATCTCCTGGTTTGAGTACTGCAAGATACACAGCAGTATTGGCTTGAGCTCCTGAATGAGGTTGCACATTCACATATTCACAGTTGAAAAGTTCCTTTGCACGATCTCGTGCAATGTCTTCTACCATATCTACATATTCGCAACCGCCATAGTGTCTATATCTTGGTATGCCTTCTGCATACTTGTTGGTCAAATGTGACCCCGCTGCTGCGAGCACTGCTGGAGATACAAAGTTTTCAGATGCAATTAGTTCCAAATGTTCTTGTTGTCTTTTAAGCTCTAATTCTAGTTTCTCAGCTATCTCTGGATCTGTCTTCTTGATTATTGAAATGTCTATCATTCTTGTCTCCTCTATATATAAAATTTAAATTGTACAATTTTGGGTGATATCTATACTTTATAATAAGATATCTTTTCTTTCTTCATATCTTTAAATTTCTTTTTGAATATCTTTAATCCATAGTACGAACCAAACGATAATACAACTGCACTAATACCAATTATTGACTGTGCATATTCTCCAATGAAAAGAAGGTCCCCCAGCAAAATGACTGCAATGAGTATCACTAATGGTAGCACATAAAGCAAAACTGATGATAATAGATAAAAATTTCTGTCAATATCAATATATACTTCATCACCAACATTTACTTTTTTCTTATATGGCAATCGTATAATCATCTTTCCTGTATCCTCTGCTATCATACATGCACCACATTTTCCACATGCAGATGATCTTAAGAATTCTATTTCCACTTCGTTATCTTCTATTTTTGATATGATTCCTATTTCATTATCCATCTTTTTCTCCAATCAAATCGCTAATAACTGCCTGTGCTAGAAGTAATCCTGTACTGGCTACTGCAAACATCGCAGATCCTACAACTCCATCAATCGCTTTTATCGGAAGTTCCTTTGAGAAAACGACTTTCAATTTATCTATTCCACGTTTTCTAAGTTCTGTGCGCACTTTTTTGGCTAAAGGATCATTATATGTTTTAGATATATCAGAAATCTCAAACATTTCACCTTTCACTCTTCCGCCTGCACCCATTGATGAAATAATCATAATGTCTTTGTTTATACAAGTTTCAATCAAATCAATCTTGTCTCTGAATGCATCAATTGCATCAATTACATAATCATATTCTTCTAAATTTACAAAAGCACTGTCTTTAGACCACATTTTATTATGATGTACAATTCTCGCTACAGTATTTATGTCTTTAAGTCTTTTTGCCATTACAGATGCTTTATCATCACCTATTGTGGAATGCAATGAAGGAAGTTGTCGATTGATGTTTGTGATATCTACAATATCTCCATCAACGATTGTAATTTCCCCTACTCCACAACGCGCAAGTGCTTCAGCACAAACTGATCCAACACCTCCGACACCAAATACA
>JAGLOK010000073.1 GCA_023139005.1 Clostridiales bacterium
CATATCCATTACGTGAAAACAACTCTCTGGCAGCTTCCATAATTCGAGTTCTTGCATCTTTTGACAAGAAAAGCCCTCCCTTGATGTATGTAAGTACTTACTAACATATTATACAAAAAAAAGGTTTTGTCAATATATCGATTATTAATAATTTGTGAATCGTCAGATGACTAATATGATTTTACGATTGATATCACTACTTTGTGTGCTCTGAGATAAATGTGCGAATATTTTCAATCAATACATCGAACTCAGGCTGTACGGTGCACAAATGCTTCGACTCTTCCAAATAGAAAATGCGCTTATCCTTAACGTTGATGCTTTTGTCATAGATCAATTGTGCAGCACGAACTGGTACGACTCTATCCTTTTTGCTATGAATAATTAACAATGGACAGGTAATATCTTCGATGCCATTGTTTGCCAGTTTCTGTAGTTTCAATAAATCCGGAACTTTCCCGACAGGTGTACATGTATAGCCTATTTCATATGGGTGTGAATCCTTATCCCGTATTCCAGATCCCTTATAGCGAATGAAATGCTTCATAAAAAATGCAAACTTTGCAAATGGATCTGTAATATCCACAGCAGATGCAATAGATATGGCGCCATTAACACTATATTCCTTAGCTAGAATCAATGTTAGCAATCCACCCATGGACAGCCCGCAAACGATGACCTTATCACACTTTTTCTGCAATTGCGTTAAACCTTCTCGTGCAGCTTCAAGCCATTGCTTCCAGTCTGCTTTTTCCATATCAGTAATGTGCGTTCCATGCCCCGGAAGACAGATGCCTGAAACTGTGTAGCCATCGCCTGAAAGTGTTTCACCTATCTTCTTCATGGTCCCGGGAGAACCTGTAAAACCATGTATTAATAATACCCCTGTTGTACCACCTTCAAAGAAAAAAGCTTTGGTGTGTGGATTGTCGTCAATTCTTTCAAATGTTCTTGCCATAATAGTCCCTTACAATACAACAAACGCCATTGATTCAATAACGTTTGAAGTCTCCTAATAAATTATTCTGCTCTTTTTTCAAGCTTCCTTATATCCTCATTGGCACCGATAACAACTAGTGTATCTCCACTTTCAATGATATCTTCTCCGCGGGGTGAAATATTAATAATACCGCCATGCTTAATTGCCATTACATTGACACCGAACTTTACACGCATATCCAAATCCTTTAAGCTGCTTCCAGTCCAAGCATCATGTACACTGATTTCAACCAATGAATGGTCATTGGAAAGCTCTATAAAGTCCAGCACATTCGAGGACACAAGATTGTGCGCCAATCGCATACCCATATCTCGTTCGGGAAATACAACGCGGTCTACTCCGATCTTTCGAAGTACCCGTGCATGTAATTCGTTTTGTGCCTTTGCAATAACCGTCTTAATACCCATTTCCTTGCACAATAAGCACACCAAAATAGATGCTTGAATATCGCCACCTATGGTGACCACTGCAACATCAAAATTTCTCACGCCCAATGCGATCAGAGTTTGCTCGTCGGTTGCATCTGCAATAACTGCATGTGTAACATACTCGCTGATTTCTTCAATGCTTTCTTCTTGAGCATCAATAACAAGCACATCATGACCCAATGAAAATAATGTTCGTGCAATGGATGCACCAAAGCGTCCAATTCCTATAATTGCAAATTGTTTCATATCATTATTCCTTTACTATTGTATATTGAGTACACGTTTTGGATTATCATATAGAATTAGTTTTGCAACATCAATTGCCTTTTGTGGTGTGATAATCTCTTGATCGACTACGATGGATAGTGCTCTTGCGATATTGATACGTGCAATCTCTAACTGTCCATAGATAATATCCGGATGCTCTGCATTGCCACCAAATCCTAATATTTTGTTGGCAGGGACTGCACCGATTGCTTCTAAGACACACTGAACTGCGCTCTGTGGGCTCAAACTATGAACCCATGCAAGATCTAATGTGACATTGGAAAACTTCTTACAAAGTGCCACGACTTCATTCCACCATGGCCATCCTGAATGAATGAGGTCAAATTTAACATTTTCAAATCGCAGTATAGTATTGTCAAGCAGCATGGGACGTGCATCCTTTAGTAGCCCTTCATCTCCCTGTTGTAGTCCTGTATGAATCTGCACTGTGATGTCGCGACCGCGAAATGAGCTAAATATCTGACCCATGATATAGTCCTGTAAGTCTTTTGAAAACTCAAAATGATCACGTACGCCACGCCCATCTTGACTCCAGACTTCCATGACCTTGTCAAACTCTTTTTTGGCTTGTTTGTAAGGTATCTTACGAAAGCGAATAGAGCGACAACATGCAAGATCAACCATCACCACTTTGATGCCTTGATACAAGACTTCGCTAAGCTCTTCTTGAAATGCAGCCATCCAATCATCCAACGTCTTGATAGGATGATAGTGGGCTTCAAGCCACTGTACGAACTTGCCTGCAACCGGTATTGGATTGACATACTTCTCAGGACGCCATACTCTTGAAAATACGCGTTTGTCACAGTCAAATCGATTGACATCATCTTTGACATCAATCATCACATGCTCTATTGAACAGCGGTTGACGATGGTGTTGTAGGTATAATCTTTTTGGCTGGTAGCTTCATTGAATGAATCATTCAAAATGTGAATAGTCTCTTTTGTAATCTCTTCAACTCCATGTAACCCCGACGCAGCAGCAGCCACAGCGCGTCCTTGTCCCATCATTTTGCACATATCAAAATAAGGCTCAATAATGGCAAAGCGTTCATGTAAATCAAAGCTATCATCCATCGCTTCTTGATATAATCGTTCTGTAAGACCTGCTGAAATTAAATCCATATGGATATGATTCCCGAAATAAGTCTGGATGCAGTCCTTAGGGATATGCATTTTGCTTTTCTCTACAGGAATATGTTCGTGCGTATCGATAACCGGCAATGTATAGATTGCCGATATGATTTGTTTGTATGATGACACTGTGGTCTCCTTTGTTTGTTTTATACTCCATTATACCAAAAATTACGCATTTTGTGTGCGTTATCTTGTAATGATGGTGGTAAGGTCGCTACGATTTGTGTAGTTTTCCATTTTCGATGATACGAATATCAACGTCGTTTCTGTCGTGAAGTAGCTTCTTATCAATATCCACACAAGTGATGAATGTTTGGACATTGCCGATATAATTTAGCAGCCATGTCCTTCTTGAATTGTCCAGCTCAGAAAATACATCATCTAACAATAGCAATGGATACTCCCCTGTAATCTTTTTCATGATATCCACTTCTGCAAGCTTCATGGATAGTGCACAAGTTCGTTGCTGCCCTTGAGAGCCGAAAGCACGTACATCGATACCATTGACACTCATAATGATATCATCTCGATGTGGTCCTGCTGTAGTTGTTGTACGCTTAATGTCATTGTCTCGATGCTTTTTAAAATGTGCAACCAACTTTTCTTCTAATTCTTCTTCATTATCTGTCTGGAAAGATGCTTGATACTTCACCTCAAGCTTTTCCTTGTTTCCTGTAAGCTCACTATGGATTTTGGAGCACTTAGTGTCCAGAGACTTTACAAACTTCGCACGGCGAACGCTTAAGTAAGCACCATACTTCGCAAGCTGTGCATCCCAAATATCCAATGTATCTACGTTCTTGGTAACTGCAATTGCTTTTAATAGTGAATTTCTTTGATCCAAAGCTTTGATGTATCTTTGTAGATTATAGAAATAGGTACTCGACATCTGAGATAGTGCAATATCAACAAACCGTCGCCTTAAGGATGGACCGCTTTTGATTAATTGTAGATCTTCTGGTGAAAACATGACAGCATTCATATGCCCCATCAACTGTCCTAATCTTCGTGCAGGAGAATTGTTGATTCTAACCGCTTTTTTGTTGGTAGATGATAGCTTGATTTCAATACGATGCGTGCCATCATTTTGCATACAGGTTGCATCGATGAACGCAGATGGGCTGCCAAACTTGATCAATTCCTTATCTCTTGATGTCCTGTGGCTTCTTCCGGTGCAACAAATGTGAATGGCTTCCAACATATTGGTCTTACCTTGTGCATTCTCCCCGCTGAGTAGTGTAATCTGATCATGCGGCTCAAAGGTCATGGTGTCAAGATTTCTAAAGTTGCTATATGTTATTTTCTTTAACTTCACGTTGCTTCGCCATCGTCTATATCTTTTTTAGTAGACTCTTCCTCGTCTTCTGATGATGTGAAATTTGGAAGACCTCCAAGGATTTCGCTAGGCATCAGATACGTTCTTGGATTTTCATCTTCTAAATTCTTCTTTTTGTCTATAGGTGGTTCCTGATTGCCTGCTCTTTCACTTCTTTTATTATAGGGTTCATAGACTGTGAAGTAATCATCTTCATTGGCTATAGATTCATGCTGATCCACTAGATGCTCCATGAAAGAAATATCCTTATCAAGCTCACTTTGATTTTCTTCATCTGTGTTAGTATCTAAGGTATCTTGTGATGCATTACTTTCATCTTTCTGCAAAGACTCATCTTCATCATCTGCATACATCATCGATATAATATCGTCACTTTGGGTGATGATTTTCTCACCCTCATCTTTGAAAACCTCTTTTTTTAACTCCTCTATATCCTCATTTGGATCATTGAACTGGAACATATCATCATAAAAGCGACCGTATGACTTCTTGTCCTCACTATCTTCTTCAAGGTCATCGCTGGGAAGGTCTTCAATATCACTGGGTCGATCTTCTATGTCACTGGGACGTTCTTCAATATCACTAGGAAGATCTATAAAATCATCTTCCTCAGGCTCAATACTTTCTTGAACTTTCTCCAGTGGTTGAATAACAGTTTCATAGGTATCTGGTTCTTGTGTAATATCTGTTATTTCAACTGATGCTTTTTGAATCTCACTATCTGACTGTACATACAAGTCATCATCAATGCCTAAAACATCATTGATATCTGAGAGTAATTCTGCTTGATCCTCTTTGTCCTCTACTGGCGGCACTTGCATTATGTGAGTTTCATCTTCTACTCTATCGATGATTTCTTCTTGCTTACTAGGTGGCATTTCTCTTACGCCATCATTTTTCTCATCAATGAGCCGCAGTGCCCAATCCAGTGTTTCAAAACTGTCTGCTTTTTTTGCTTTAGAATGTGAATTTCTATTTAGTGATATTGCTGCTTGATGTAAAGGAGATGTGTATTGGTCTTCCCATTCTTTTACGTTTTCTATGAATGCACCATCTGGTGCTGATTGTGACGATGGGACTGCCTCTATTTTGGCAGCAAGTTGCGGTGAAGCATCATAGTCCTCTTCAATCTGTGCTTGGACTTCGTAGACTACAACATTTCCCGGATGAATATTCTTCTTGGCGGCAATAGCTGCTGCAACTCCCGCTGCCTTACCTGTTGCAAGATGCAGTGCAATTCCATTAATCAACTCAACAACGTTCATATGCATGCCGATATTCTTACCACATAATAAAAGATTATGATAGATAGATGAAACAAGCGCATCATATGGAATTGAAAAATGAGTGGTATTGTTCTCGTCTGTTTGTGTTACGACATAATTGTCAAATTCTTTTTGGGAAACGATGTCATCATAAGACAGTAGATACTTTGCCTTTGAAGTATGGTTCACGTCGTAGAATACATTTTTTGTTGTTCCGATAATGGAAGCGTTTTCAAACCCAAAGCCAAATGCCTGTAAGAACTTCATCGCCTTTTGAGTCTGTATCCGCATAACCTTTCCCATATCTTTATCAACATCCTTATCACTAACTACCAGCAATGCAATATCGCCGCGCACTGTAGGAAGAATGTTTATGCCAATATCGTAATCCAATTCACCTTTTTTCTTTGCACTAGTGACATTGTCCTGTAGCAACTGCTGTGCTTCTTTGCTATAGCATCTGCCACCAATGGTTTCCACCTTTCCGATGAAGGCGGTCATATAGCATTTCTTTTCTCCTGTAAAATCATTTTGACCCGTTAAGTGTTCAACGATGGAAATACCAGACGCATCAATAAACACTTTTGCAGAAACCAGCTTCTTTCCACTGGGAGTTAGACACATCACAGATGCAATCGCATTCTCTTTTACATCTATTGATATCACTTCATGGTCACATAGTACCTGTGTGCCACTTTTTTCAAGTAATGAATAGTAGCGATCAATGAGTTCTTCCGGGTGAAATATATTTTGATTCCATGCTTTTTTGATAATACCATCTAAAAAGATACGAGAAGATGCATCAATATGTCCTTTGATCGTATGAATTTGTGCTTTGAGTGCACTTCCGCCAATCACTGAGTCCTTTTCAATGAGTACAGTTTGTACGCCATTTTGTGCAGCGTACATCGCAGCTGCGATCCCAGATGGACCTGCACCGATTATTGCAACATCAAAAACATGACTCATTGGATACTCCTAAAAAATACTTATTGTATTATTATATCACTAATTAGAGGAAAGTTTAACTATCAAATAAGACAAGATGTAGTTTGTGGCTAGATTATAATAGCATCTCCAGGACCAAACTGAGGCGCGACATAAATATTTACGTCCTTGCCTGCCACTGCACCCAAAGTCAGAGCTGCTGCACTTGCACTATCGTATGCAGCTTCTGGTGTATTATTGTCTTGAGATAAGTGTGTGAGAGAAAAATTCTTGCATCCGCTGTTGATAATCTGCATCAGTGCTTGAGCTGCATCATGATTGGAAAGATGCCCTTTTTTGCTTAGGATGCGATTCTTGAGTCGCACCGGATAAGGACCATTTTCGACCATATGTACATCATGATTGGATTCCATAAGACATGCATCAGCACCTAACATGCGATTGAGTACTGTTTTGGATAAATAGCCTGTATCACTGATAACTACTGCTTTTTTGTTTTCATTGAATATGGAATAGCCCACAGGATCTGCTGCATCATGAGATACCTTAATGGGGCTAATTGCTAGAGATCCAATATAAAAATCACCATCAAACCGAACTCTGTTTTTAAAAGGGATACTGCCTAAAGAATTCATAGTAAGCATGGCTTTCCATGTATCCTCATTGGCATAAATGGGAATGTCATTTTTGCGTGAGAGCATACCGACTGCACGAATATGATCTACATGTTCGTGGGTTACAAGGATACCTTTGATAATATCAAGGCTTGCATTAATATCTCCAAGTGCGCGATCTATGTTGGCTCTTGCAACTCCTGCATCGACAAGTATTGCTGTATCATCTGATGCGACAAAAGTACTATTTCCCTTTGAACCCGAAAAAAGCGGGCACAAAAACATTGGCATGTATTTCTCCTAAAAAACTTTGATTTATTCGCTTACGGCGACACGTGCGCCAGAAAGCCATGAAGATGAAGGCTCAAATCCCCAGCCCGGCTCCTCCGGTACGCGGACATAGCCATCCTTAATTTCCGGTTGTGCTTTAAGTACCTTTTCTGCCCAAGGCTCGCTCTCGATGACATGCTCCATTGCACGCCATGGTTTGTCCACTACTGCCATCAAATGAATTGAAAATGGAAAGAGCATGGTATTGGTTGAACAATGCGGTGTAGTAAATATCCCTTCATTGGCAGCGAGGCGTGAGGCTGCATATGCTCTTGAAAAACCACCAATGCAACAAATGTCCGGCTGGAATACATCAATCGCTTGCTCCTTGATGAGCCTTTTAATACGACTGAACATATACTCTTGCTCTCCTGCTGCAATAAGTACACCCTTACCTGCAAAAGCGTTTTTGATCTCTTTGGTCTTATCAATCTCCCAATAAGGACATGGTTCCTCTAAAAACTTCACATTGTTTTTCTCTAATATCTCAAGCAACTGCTGACTTCGCTCAACTGAAAAACCACCGTTTGCATCTACATAGAGCTCCACATGTGGTCCTAGTTCTTTGTGGCATTGTTGGATTAAGTCTTCTGTATGACCTGGCCAGTTTTCCATATCGTTTCCATTGACCATGCCACCACGTAGCTTGAATGCTCCATATCCACGTTCGTTTCTGAGCTTTTGCATACGTGCTATTTCCTGTGCTACCGGGATCTCTCTTTGCTTGGATGATCCATAGAGCATAATGCGCTCTCGTTTTTTGCCTATGATGCTTGCGACACTACGCTTTTCGCGTCTTCCCTTTAAGTCCCACAAGGCGGTGTCGATACCTGAAACTGCGCGTGCTATGTATGACCCTGTAAACTTATATTCTTTTAAAATGACTTTGTCTGCTATGGAAAAGTCGCCATCATCTTGCCCTAGTACGTGCGGACATACCTGTTTGTGCAGGATAAGCTGTGTGATGTCAGCATTTTTGGGCGCACACTGTCCAAAGCCAAAGGCACCATCTTCTGATGTAACCTTGACGACACAGACTTTGTCACTATAAAAACTTTGTATTTTCTTAATTTTCAAATTGATCCCCCCAAAACAATACGTCGATGGATAGCTGGTAATTTCGTCGCTTTTGCTTTGTTATTGCTATAATATTTTTCGTTTTATTAATATGGTAATAATATCACAAGTATGCCTATATTGTATACACCTCTGTTCATTTCACTAAATGTAGTGGCTTGTGGAAATGGTTGTCATAATTGTTTACAAATATGTTAGTTTATTATTGGCTGTTTATACTATATACTTGAAATATGGATATCAACGAGTTACTGCAAAAAATCAAAAAAGCTGATAGTTGGCCCGCTGCTTTTACAAAGGGTGCGCCATTGTGGAATGATGACTATATTTCTTTGCATATGTTAAATGCGCATCTGGATGATAGCCATGATAAAGCTTCCTATAACAGCATCCTTCGCATGCAAGTAGTAGAAGAGATCCTCTCACAGTGTCACCTTAAAGAAAACAGCACTATACTTGACTTGGGATGTGGCCCCGGACTCTATGCACAGGAATTTGCTAAACAAGGAATCGATTATACAGGAATCGATATCTCCAATCAGTCATTGGGCTATGCATTGATGCACAAAGGAAAATATCAGGATAATATTCACTACATACATGATGACTACAGTACTTATGAATTTCAGAAGCAATATGATTGTATAAGTATGATCTGGTGTGATTTTGGTGCACTGTCTCCAACGGTTCGTGACTCAATGCTAAAAAACATCAACAAAACACTTAAAAAAGATGGCATTTTTTGCTTTGATGTGTTTATGGCGCAGTCTCCCTTTCACGAACAACACAACTCATGGAAAGTGGAACGAGATGGTTTCTGGCAAAAAGGACTTGCTGCTGTATTGGAGCGCAACAAGTACTACGAAACGGTAGGCACAGCACTCCATATGAGTGTTGTTGCGTCCGAAACAGGAGTTAAGACATATTACATTTGGGACAAGCGATATAGTGAAAAAGAACTCAGCAAAGTGCTCATCGATGCAAGCTTTGAAGTGCTCTACGTCAAGGAAGGCGGGCTATCTCAAAAACAACCTGAAGTGCTAGGCGTTTACTGCAAATCAAAGCACAAGTGAATTGACTATTTTAATAGAATAAATTATGATATAAGCAAGTAATTATGTAATAAATCTGAAAGGATTGAGTATATGGCATCTGAATTTGATTTTCTAAGGGTAAAATGGCCAAAGCTTGCAGCTATGGCTGCTGATGCAACCCGCTTGGCGGATGTAAGCCCCTCTTCATCATTGTTATCATTGAGAACATATTGCGAATGGGCTTGTGACATCGCATTGGACTTTTATGAACTCCAAGTCGCAGGGGGCGCATCTCAAATAGAGAAACTAGAATCGCTACAAGCATCCGGTATGGTACCCAGTGAGATCTTGCAAAAGTTTCATAACGTCAGAAGTGCAGGAAACCGCGCTTCTATCAAAGAAGCAGATAGCGCAAGCATATTGGTTCATGGATGCATTGCAGACTGTCACGACATCGGTCAGTGGCTATTTCGCGAAGCAGAAAAAGAAGGATGGCCACATGTAGATGGCTACACACAGTCCTATGGTGCAATCCCAATGACGGGACTAAGCAGCTCAGAAGGCGGCGGATATGACGTCGGCGGCGGAGACTACAACAGTAAGTTTTCACTGAAGCGATTCATGCGAAAATATGGCTCTATCGTGATATTGTTGGTAACCTTGACTGTGTTAGCTGCGATTATCCTCGGTATCACCTATGGACTCAAAAGCTGTAATGAAGAAACTGCACCACCTCAAAACTCATTTGAAGCAACTGCCGCACCCACTCCGGAAGTAACAAGTATCATCCCAATCACACCTTCTCCAGAACCCACGCCTGAAGTAGAACCGTTTGACTTTATTGATGATTTGGCTCTTTCATTGCATTATGATACATTATTCAACAAGGGACATTGGAACTTCAATGATAATACTGATCCGTATGTTATAGGAGGCAAAACTGTTGACAAAGGGTTGGGAATGTTTATATCAAGCCCTACAATCACAGGGGACAGAGGATCAAAAACAGCAGCATGGAACCTGGGTGGTAATTACTATAAGCTGGAGTTTGATATGGGCTGTGAACAATCATTTGGATATGATATTGAAGAAAAGTTTGGAAAATATAAAATCATTATCAATGCAGATGGTGAACAAGTTTGGGATAGTGGGTATCATGATTATAAATATTTTGTTGAAGGTTTTGAAGTCACTATTCCTCCTGATACATCACGCTTAGAAATCAAACTAGTTCAATACAAGGGAACAAACGGCACACTCAATGTCGTAATGGGTAACTTTAAACTGTTCAAAAACCCTGTAGAAGAAGAATAATCATCAATAAATGAAGCATCGCATAAGTAAATATGCGATGCTTTTTATATATCTTATACTATTGAAAGGCCAATAGATTCAAGGTATACTAGAAAGTGCAAATTACGAATAAAAGGAATCATATAATGAGTAACCTTCATGAACTAAAAACTAAAGTGGACAATAAAACTGCTGTCGTTGCAGTCGTAGGCTTAGGCTATGTGGGACTGCCTCTTGCTGCTGCATTTGCAGCGAAGTATGACACCATCGGTTTTGATATTAATCAAAAGAAAGTGGAGATGTACAAAAAGGGCATTGATGTTACTCATGAAATCGG
>JAGLOK010000074.1 GCA_023139005.1 Clostridiales bacterium
AAAGACTTTGAAGTAAATATTCACAACAGCTATGTGATTGATATTGTTAAATTAATTTTAAAAGAGATAAAAGAGAAAAGAGATGAAATTCAGGAACCTGAATTGACAAAAGTTTATGATAAACTTATAGATGAGAAGTTGAAGTCACATCATCGAGATTATTCTAAATTAGAAGAATATGAAGAAGAAATTAAAAAAGAAAAGGAGCGTGCTTTTGGTCTCGGTCCATATCACGTTGTGCGACATCCGATTAACTTAGCAAGCTGTCTTATCGCATTATCCTTACCATTGATATTGGGTTCTGTGTGGGCGTTCATACCTGCTGGAATTGTCATCATATTAACCATAGTTCATGCTGTAATTAGTGAAAACCATCGATTTAACAAATACGAGTGGTACTATGAATATACAAAAGAAGTACCCTATATGATGATTCCGGTGATATGGTAAACATGTTTCATATGAATTCTGTGAGGTTCTTCCAATAACGAACCGGCATCATATTCTTTTGTAATTTGGGATTAGTCCGACCTTTAATCGCGATGATATCAAAGTACTTCTTCCATAAGGCTCTACACTGGATCTCATCTTTACTATATGGAATTTTGTTTAATACTTTGGATGGATAGATATACCACTTTTCACAATTATAAATTGCATTAAGATTGCGCTGTGTATCGACAATGACCCAACGCTGATCTGCCATTCTGCTAGCAAAATGCGGGGCGATAAGGGTGAGGATGTTGTAGTCTGGAGATATTTCGCATAGATAAAAATTGCGTTCCGTCATAGAAAACCTGCACAATCCCAGCATACGGTGCTTTTCCGTTGTGACTTTTTGTGATGCTTTGTGCACAGGAAGCACATCCTTGTGAGTTAACATGTTGTCGATCCTTCTACCTACGTTAAATCCTAACTTAATAAAATTAGCAATCATACTACCGCACTGGGGTAGCTCCGACAGCCAAACTAGCGTTATGATATATGCTGCTTGATGAGAGATTTTTTGATTGATCGCTTGATAAACAGTATGTGCATTTTCTGTATTGGTTTGAATTTGCTTATAGTTTACTGAAAAATCAAGTTGCTTTGGGTGGTTTAATAATATATCAATTACCTTATCATTGCTATAGTACATCGTATGAATCGCGCTAAGCAGTCCTTCAAAACTGCCATCTGTTACATAAGTTACATTCATTGAAGTCTCCCAACAGTAGGAAGCATTTGAAATGTTTTCGGCACTTTTTCTTCAAATACTGACATCTGAATTGCATTGTTGAAGCTTGGGCGTTTGTCTAAAGTGATCAGTGAACGATACATTCCTTCAGCAGACATCATCAAGTGAGGTGTATACTTTCCGTTGCACGTTATGAAATATGCTGCACGCTTTAGTACAGCCCCTAGTTTCTTGAGATCATCGAATGAAAGCCTACCAATTCTTCTTGCACGAATAATACGTCGTGCTGAAATATTGCCAATACCCGGAACACGAAGCAAAACTTCCAGTGATGCACGATTGACTTCGACTGGAAAAAACTCACTATGGCGGACAGCCCAACATGCCTTGGGATCTAGATTGACATCTAGCATGGGCATGCTATCGTCGAGTATTTCTTCTGCTTTGAATCCATAAAACCGCAAAAGCCAATCAGCTTGATACAATCGATGTTCGCGGAGTAGGGGAGGTCGCGTGATATGGACAAGGGCTTTGTGGTTCGTTACGGGCATATATGCAGAGTAGTACACTCTTTTGAGTTGATATTTGTTGTATAAACCTTGAGTTAGAGAGAGTATTTGTTTATCGGTATCTGGGGTTGCACCAATAATTATCTGTGTGCTCTGGCCTGCAGGAGCGAAAGCACCACTGCCTTTTTGAGCACCAGCATATTCTATTATGCGATTAGATATATGGTTCATTGGATCGAGTATGGAGTTCTTGCTTTTATCCGGTGCAAGTAATTTGAGGCTTTCATGCGAGGGAAGCTCAATATTAATACTCATACGATCGGCGAGGTATCCTGCTTCATCAAGTAATAATTTTGAAGCTCCCGGTATGGCTTTCACGTGAATATATCCACCAAAGCCGATATCGCGAAGTAATTTCATAGTTTCATTCATACGTTCCATAGTGTAGTCTGGACTGCGTACTACTGCAGAACTCAAGAACAGTCCTTCGATATAGTTTCTTCTATAAAAGGATTGTGTGAGATCGCATAATTCTTTGGGGGTAAACTCTGCACGAGGAATATCATTATCAGCTGAGTTATGGCAATAAGCACATTTATATATGCATTTGTTGGTATATAAGACTTTCAGAAGAGAGATGCACCGACCATCAGCACCCCAACTATGACAAATCCCGGGCAATGATGCAGTGCCAAACTTACCAGTATTTCTGTTTGATCCACTTGATGAGCAAGAAGCATCGTATTTGGCAGCTGCCCCTAGAATACTTAATTTTTCTACAATGTCCATAATTATCTCCTAAGACGATTATAAAACATATGTTCGTATAAGGCAACAACAAATATATTTATTGATACTTTAATCAATATTACTATTTTTGAATGATACCAGGATTGGGCAGTAAAGGTTGATTTATTGAGATATTGCCTCCCAAAGATTCAATTTCTTTGCCCTCGATAAGAATCTGAACTCGCTTGATATGATTAAATTCAGCCAATGTATTCACAATAGAGTAGATGAAAAGGGATTCGGTTGTTGCATTCAGTGATATGGAATTGATAAGATTTTGAGAAAAATCAATAGACACGGTATCATATTGCATATTGACTGCAATGATATCTTTGTCTGAGATTCCAATTGGAAAAATATTTGTAGCAGAATCTGAGTCGCTTGCCAATAGTCCTGACATCAACTCTAGAAGACGTTCTTCAATTTGCTTATATGACCCTTGAGACATTACACGTTTTATTGGAACTAAATAACTCATATCGCTATTAGGGTAATATAGTGTAACTAGGTTTCCCAAACGATCTTCAAAATCCGAAACACGCATTAGTGATGTGCTGATTGCAGGTTGTGAATTAATTAGTATACGGACACCATTAATCTCTGGCATATTGTTTTGAATGGTATTGACAATTGAAGCTGCCATCATATACCTTGATTCGTTGTTTATGGTGATATGCTTTGGTGCTTCAAAAGATATCGTGAGTATATTTCCAAATTTATCATCTATGTGAATCTGAGGATCGCTCTGCAAAACGACATTTTTAGGAATGGGACTTTGCATTTCACTTGCAGTTGCAGGTCCGTTTTTTAATTCAGTGAGCAAATCCAATGCAAGATTGTTGCTGGATTGATAGCTTGTACGTATTTCTGTCAAAAGAAATTGATTTGAGTAATCAACAAAATAAAGCACATAATTGGGTGATAGGGAAACTTTAAACCCAGTGCTTGAATTCACATAGTCCTGATGTTCAAGATATGAAAGATATAGATTTTCACTTTGGCGAACTAGTGGATTGATAAGTATACCTGTAGAAAGAAAATTAACACCATTGATGGAGAGCTTCACATAATTGATATCTGTCAACTCTGTAAGTGTATTCGTTAGTGACACGATGCTGGAAAAAAGCTCTTTTTCGGACAAGAGTGATACATCAGCTCCAATGTCAACAACTACTAAATCTCGACTTACCTGAACTGAAATGAGATATGCACTGCCACCAAAAGGGACAAATAGCCCATCAGCACCTAAACCTGCAAGCAAAGCATAAACAGTAGACTCTGCAAGCGATAGGCTTCTGTCGAGCTTGTGAGCCCTTGTAACGCGAACTAATTGATCAAGTGATGAATCAGGGTAGGACATGACCAGTACATTCCTTGCACTAATATTGTTGGTTTGTGTCGCTGTAAATGTAGTTTTGGTAGGTGTTTGCGGTGGATTAGTGCATCCTAAAAGAAATACTGTACAAAATAGAATGATTATTGATAGTAGTAATGCTTTATTTAAATTATTACCCATTTGAAACCTTTAATAACTGATTGACTGAAATGTTGGAAACCTTCCATATATCATCAACTAATAAAACGAGTAAGGATACATTAGAATTTTGATACTCCACACTATCTTTTGCTTTTATATAATAATCAATGGTAAGTACTGCAGACTTTCCATCGTATGAAGTAGTTGTACTAGTAATTTGGTAGTCGATTATTGTTAGGTCGAGTATAGAAAACTCTGAAGATAGATCGTTTGCATCTGCATCTTGATCATTCAACTCGACAAAATCTACTGCTTGCTGCCAACTTTTTTCGCTAAAATGAGTTAAGAATTGAACTAAAGCTGTTTCCGGTCCATAGATTACTGAAGAATTTCTACCAATAGGTTCAAGCAACTGTGAGCTATTTTCGTCGATGAATCCTACCTCTTCACGTGTTGGCCTTTGCCCTTGGCCTGAATCGTCATAGTCGATATATAACTGCAACTTGCTGTACTTTCCTGTTTGAGTCAGGGCATTAACCAATGCTGAGACTGCAAGCCTTCTTTGTTTCATAACAGCATCTACCCATATAGGATCATCAGCCCAATTAGCCGGTGCTCCTGCTAGTGGTTCTAGGAAGTGAGATGATAATGTTACAAATAATAAAGAGTTATTGTCTGAAATTGATACAATTGTTGTATTTGGATTGATCACAGGCTTTAAAGATAGTGACTTAACTTTAGGTCCGTAAATGAGTTCCTGAATAATGATTTCCTCTAAACGTTTTGTTTCTGGAACGGACACCAAATGCTGTTGACCTACTAAGTAATCCTGATCTTCTAATTGGAAATAAACGATACACGTAAAGGGTTTCTGTTCTGCTGTATCTCCCGGAAGTACCGGAGTATCAATACTATCTGTATTGTTTCTATCCAACAAATCAGAACACCCGCTACTAAAGACTATTATTAGTAGAAGCAATATCCATAGAATGAACTTTCTCATATATATACCTTTCTTAAGCGGTGTAAGGGAGGACTACTGTAATGGTGGTTCCTTTGCCCAGTGTACTGTCTATCTTAATATCTCCATTGTGCAGTAAAATTATACTCTTTACAATACTCAGACCTAAACCTGTACCGCCTGTGACACGCGCACGCATCTTGTCTACACGATAGAATCTATCAAATATATAGGGGACATCTTCTTCTGAGATCCCCACGCCATAATCCTGGACCTTGAAAATGATTTGATTTGACTTTGTGTGAAGCGATACTTGAACGATAGAATTGTCTTCAGAGTACTTGATTGCATTGTCAATTAGGTTTATAAATAGTCGTTTGAGTTTGTATTCATCTCCGTTAAAAGCAATATCAGCAGAAACAGAAAGATCAAGTTCTATACCTCTTTCAAAAGACAAAGGGGTAAGATTGTCACATACTTGCATTAATGCTGCGGATAAATTGACTTGTGAAACTAAAAGTGCTGTAGGCTTTTGCTCATCAAGCCGAACTAACGACAATAGGTCATTGACCAGTAAACTCATTCTGTCTATTTCAGAGGAGACATCGCCCAATAGTTCCTTTGTAATCACTGGATCGACTTTCTTTTGATGCTGTAATGATTCTACTAATATCTTGATAGTGGACATAGGTGTTTTAAGTTCATGGGAAGCATTGGCTACAAATTCATTTCGGGTATGCTCAAGATTTTCAAGTCGTTCAGACATTTGATTGAATGTCGAAGCTAACTGTGCAAGTTCCGAGTTACCACTGACTTTAACTCTTTGTGTAAAGTCACCTAAAGCGATTTGCGAAATACCTTGAGTAAGTTGGCGGATGGGCTTTAACATCGTACCTGAAAATAAGGTAATTAATAAAATTGCGCCAATTCCTGTTGCGATCGATATAATGAGAATTTGCCATTTGATGAGTTCAATTTGTGCAACGGTGGACTCTATCGGAACTGATAACAATACAGCTCCAATTATTTTTGAATCAAATATAATAGGGGAGGCACAATACATCACCCATTCATTGTCAGTAGAGTTGAACAAGAATTGACGAAGCTCTCCAATCAAATTGTTGGGATAGCTTTTCTCATAGCCACTACTTGAGGGTAAGTGATAAAAGCCGTGAGAAACATTGACACCACCTTGAAGAACATCGATGATTTGTTGATTGTCAAGGGCAACACCATTTAGTTGTGAAAATGCATCTGACTGTACAATACCATATGCATCGACAACAATTGCTCTACAATCGTTTTCTGCAGATACATTAACAAGGTATGTATAGAGTTTAGTTGCAGAGGCTTGATTAAATAGTGGTGCTACCTGTACTGAATGGGTTTGTGCAAGTTGGTTGTACTCTGATGATGTTTTATCTAGTAAAAAAGTTTCGATAACATTGCTTAATATGATAAATAACATAAAAAGAGCTAATGTGATTAAAATAAAATAGGCGGCGACTATTCGCCACCTAATAGAATGTCTACGGTTACTTCTCGGTGAAATAGTAACCCACTCCCCATTTGGTTAATATGTACTCGGGTTGACCCGGGTTTGGTTCAATCTTTTCTCTTAATCTGCGTATGTGAACATCGACAGTTCGGTATTCTCCGAGGTAGTCAAACTTCCAAACTGTATCAAGTAGTTGTTGACGTGAATATACTTTACCGCGATTATTGATAAACAACTGTAATAAATCAAATTCTTTTGCTGTGAGATTAACTTCCTTCTCGTTAACTGTAACAGTACGATTATCAAAATTCACTAACATATCATGTACACATATTTGAGAAGCAGAAGCTTTTGGTGTTATTGAATCAATTCTACGAAATAAAGTCTTCATACGTGCTTTAACTTCAAGGATATTGAATGGCTTGGTCAAATAATCATCTGCACCATACTCCAGTCCAAGAATCCGATCCATGTCTTCGCCTTTTGCAGTAATCATAATGATGGGAACATTACTTGTTTCTCGTACTTGCTGACAGACGCTCATACCATCAACTCCAGGTAGCATGAGATCAAGCAAGATGAGGTCATAATCATTTTCGTTCGCCATCTTAAGCGCAGAAGTACCATCATAGGCAGCATCTGTAAGATAACCTTCTTGTTCAAGAGAAAATTTGAGACCTTTTACAATCAATGGTTCATCATCTACAATTAGAATATGCTTAGCCATGTAACCCTCCTGTTATCAATTAAAAATATATCGTATATGATTATAACATAATTGTAATAGTTACGAAACAAAATATAATAAAATAATTAATATTTACTAAAAAAAATTAGTGTCATAAAACAAAAAATGTATATTCTTTATATCATTTATGTCATCAAACACAAGATGTAGTGATTTGAATTAAAGTGCTACCTTGAATGAAAATATATTAAAGTATATGAAATTGGGTATAAAATGCTAAGAAAACTATTATTTCAAGCATTCTGATATTGATAAAAGAGTATTAATATTGTATTATTACAGAGTTCACAATATACAATAATAACATTTCAGGAGAACAAATATGAGTCATTCAGAAAAGAAATCAGTACCCACACCACACATTGAAGCAGATCAAAATGCATTTGCAAAAACCGTACTGATGCCGGGAGATCCTTTAAGAGCACAGTTTATTGCAGAAACTTTTTTGGAGGACATCCAACGTATTAATGATGTCAGAGGAATGCTTGGTTTTACAGGTAATTATAAAGGCGAAAAAGTATCTGTAATGGGATCAGGAATGGGAATGCCGTCTATTGGTATATATTCTTATGAATTGTTCAAATTTTATGGCATAGAGACAATTATTCGTGTAGGATCATGCGGTGCATATGCAAAGGACTTAAATGTTTATGATGTACTATTAGCTGACAGTGCATATTCCAATTCAAGCTATGCATTTGTGCAAAATGGAAACCAAGAAAAGTTTATGTATCCATCTAAGAAAGTTAATGAGAAAATATTAGAGGTTGCAAATGCTATAAAGATACCAATTGTCACAAAATCCATACATTCTTCGGATGTTTTTTATATGGAACAAGAAAATGCTACCGCAAATCTTCAAAAAATGAATGATCTTGATATTGGTGCTGTTGAAATGGAATCATTTGCACTCTTTTCTAATGCTCAAGTTTTAGGCAAACAAGCAGCATGCATATTGACAGTTTCAGATTCTTTTGTGACGGGTCATGTAACCACTGCAGAAGAACGTCAGAATGCATTTACAAATATGATGAAAATAAGTCTTGAAACTGCAATTCAATTATAATAACGAATTTACATTTTACAAAACTATGTTATAATCAGTCATTGATTTGACAAATTAATTTTGGAGCTATATTTATGATAAACAAAAAAAGAATTATTTCAGTAGCGATATTGATATTGTTTTTGGCGTTGTTTATTGTCGCTCCGATACAACATACAGCAACTGTATATGCGGCTGAATCAAAAGAACGAGACTGGGATAAATATACATCCGGAGGAAAACTCCGAGACAGTGCTACAGAATCAGACTATGCAGTCATCATGGATGCACATACAGGAGAAGTGTTGTTTGAGGAAAATGCAAAACACAAGAGATACCCTGCAAGTATTACAAAGATCATGACTTGCTTGGTGGTGCTTGAAAACTGTGATCTTCAACAATACGTAACGATAGGGAACGTGAATGTTAACGAAGAGGGCGCAAAGAAGATTGGACTACGAAGAGGAGAACTCTTAACAGTTGAGGATTTGTTGTATGGATTGATGCTCGAATCGGGAAATGATGCTGCCGCTGCATTGGCTATATATACAGCAGGAAGTGTTGCTGAATTCTCTGATATGATGAATGCTCGAGCAGAAGAAATTGGTATGACCGGAACCAATTATGTGAACCCACATGGATTGCATGACTCAAAGCAATATACAACAGCGATGGACATGGCGAAACTTACATATGTTGCCTTAAAGAACCCAACATTTCGAAGAATAGTGAGTACATTTGAATATACACCACCAGTAACCAATGAACACACTATAGATAAACCATGGTATCCAAAAGTTTGGGAAAACTCTAATCGATTAATAAGCAACAAATCAAGTGAGGCATTTTCCTTTAATGATAGTAATGGTCACGCTATTGGTATCAAGACAGGATATACACGCGCAGCAGAAGGAACATTGGTGGGCGCTGCTGAAAGTAGTGATGGAACACAAGAAGTAATCACTGTGGTTTTATATGCTTCTCCGAAAGGGAAGTGGTCTGATACCATTACGATGTTTATGTATGCGTTTGATTTCTATGATACGATTAACTTAGCAAAACACCTGACAAAGGATGTACTGATAACAACTCATGTAGAAAATGCAGCTGCATCGTTAGATTATGAGAACTTAGAAATGTACTTAGTACCAGATCAGCAAAACTATATCACTGATACAACAGGTATGATTCAATCAATTATTGATTCTCCGGATAGAATCACAAGAGTAGAAAGAATCGATACACCATTGGTTGCACCCATATCAAAAGGCGATGAAGTAGGTAAAGTAGACTTCTACCTAGATAACGATGCAGAGTCCATATTAACATGTACATTGATTGCAGCACATGATGTTGAAGCAATTCCTGTTGTAACACCGGAACCAACTCAAACACCAGAACCCAATAAAGTTATTGGAACTCCACCTCCTGAGGAAACAACAGGACTGGTGGGGTATATTGGCTATATACTAGCAGGCATTGCCGGATTATTATTGATTATCGCGTTACTTGTGATGATACGAAGAAAAGCAAAGTATCATCAATACAATGTATCTGCTAGAGGTAAACATTCTTCAAATAGAAACAATACATTCTGAGTTCTAATAGGAATAAACTATTTGTATTCCTGTAATCTATAAATTATTAAATAATTATATCAGTTGTAAAATGCACCTGTTTCCCATATAATTTACCAAAGAATGATTGAAAAGAATGCAAAAGAAAAAATACTAGAATATCTGGAAGAAGAATATTTTGGTGCCTACTGCGCATTGGAACATTCAAATCCTTTTGAATTGTTGATTGCAACGATTCTATCTGCACAATGCACGGACAAGCAAGTTAACAAAGTAACCCCTGCATTATTTGCAAAATTTAAGACACCAAAAGACTTTGCAACTGTTGAACCATA
>JAGLOK010000075.1 GCA_023139005.1 Clostridiales bacterium
CTGAAAAAACACCGAAATACAGCTTGTTTTGCAGGGTTCGGACACGGATAGGATGCAATAGAATATCAAAAATATTCGATGAAGTAAGAAGACAGTTAAAAACAAAAGGATACATGAACGAAGTCTTTACAGTAGTTGATGCAACAGCCCTAATTAGCAAATTCAATCTATGGGAAGAAAGAGACAAGAGCATAAAAGAAGGTTACGATAAGCTCAATAATACCAATATTTCAAAGTATTCAGCTGATAAAGACGCCAAAATCGGAGCAAAGGGAACAAATAAGTTTTGGTATGGATTCAAAAAACACGCAAGTGTTGACACTCAAAGCGGAATGATTAACAAGGTCGCTGTAACCCCTGCTAATATTACAGATGCAGATGGCATGAAGCATGTATGTCCAAGTAGTGGCATGGTTATTGCAGATAAAGCATACATCGGTTCTATAAAAATGATACGCTATAAAGGTGCTCATCCAGCTGTTATACTCCGCAACAATATGAAAGATAAAAACAGAGAAAAGGACAAATGGTTGACTGCAATACGCAGTCCTTATGAAAGAATATTTTCCAAGCAGACTAAGCACGTTAGATACAGAGGTATTGCCAAAAATCAATTTACTGAATTCATGTACGCTATGAGTTTTAATTTTAGACGACTGTTGGTGCTTGAGCAATAGCCTATGGCAGAAGTCTGCTCAAAATTGAATATTACCCACAATTTGTGGTGCTTTTGTTTGGATTTATGGTGTTTTAAAAGAAAACCTCGTCAATTTATGGATATCTTTAAGAATTATGGTGTTGTTCAACAGCCCCATATTAGTTGGACAATTGATAGTTTTTAAACACATAGTAATACTTATTGTAAAAAGTCGACAAATACTAATAAATATTGTAAAATGATAGAAGCAAATTTATGGGATTGAGAGGGTAATAAATGGTTTATATCGGTGCATTTTGCATACTAATAGTATTATCATTATTTTTTAAACTATATATAAAATTCAAGATGGAAGAGGCACTATTTGCATCTATGGGCATGATAATAGCAGTATTGACAGTCTTTGGAATATTTGGCGTGATGCATATTGGTCAATATTTTCTTTACCTGTTGGCGTTCACAAGTTTACTATTTACTATTAGCTATTTAATAAAAGTAAAATGGAAAATTGATGTTGCTGAAATAATTACACCTGGATTTGTTATCATATCATTATCTTTTATCATGTATATGATTATGACTAAGGGTAACATCTTATATATTTGGGATGAAGCATCTCTTTACGGAACAGCAGCACATTCTATGGATGTTACAAATACTATTAGTAACGGTGGAAGTGTAACTGTGTTTACATACTTCTTTACAGAACTTATTGGGTATTCAGAACATACACTGCTTGTAAGTAGATGGTTATTTATATGGATTTGTGTTGCATTGCCTTTATCGAATGTTAAATGGAAGAAGTGGTACATGGCTGCTATTTATGCTGTATTTGCATTTGGTATAATAACACTTATTGATCCAGAAACTAAATATCTAATGGATGCACCTATTGGAATAATCGCGGGAAGCAGTATTGCATATCTTGCGGTATTAAAAAATAATAGCCGAAATACAATATTGACATTGACCTGCGTTTTAACATATACGTTAAAAGATAATATAGGGCTAATATTGCTAGCGTTCATATTAATGTTTTATGTTGTATATTATTGTATCGAATTGTATAAAAACCAATGGAAGCTCAGCAAGAAAAACATCATTAATACAAGCATTTTTATTGTATCTATAAGCGCAACTATTCTTGTTCGACAAATATTTATGAGATTTGAATTGATAAAGGACATTGACCAAATCAAACCATATTTGCCTATTATTATAACTATAGTGCTAGGTGTAATTGGGTTTATAGTAAGTTGGTTTTTATGGCTTCATAAAATTTTCAAAAAACATATTACAGACAAAGTCAACCTGTCCCCACAATTGAAAAAAATATTAAAAATTGCTGCACTCACAATTACTCCGATGGCATTTTTTACAGTTGCATATAAAGGAGTATGGAGGATATTGTACTCTTTGAGTATGGAGCTTCAGCAAGATTTTATATATGCCCTCAATCAATACTATGGTAGAAAATATTTTGGATTTACATTGTGGCAGCTTGCTTTGATGTTATTAATTATGACAGTATTTTGTACGCTAACTATTATTAGAAAAGAGCGCAGGTCATCATTTGTTGCACAATCACTATCTATAGTGGTGATGATAATTATTTATGGGTTTGTTATATCGTTGTTGTTTATAAAACAATATCATTATTTTCTTGTAAACCATGATATGATGGGCCTCGAACGATACATGGGCTCGCTACTAATCATGATAAGTGTATGGCTGATGTCGATAGTATTTACGACGAATAATACCTTTATAGATGATAAAAAGCAGATTATTGCAGCAATGGCAGTCAGCTTACTATTAGTTCGAATGATGCCATTGCCGGGTGAAACTATGTTTTCGCTTATAAGTAATTCGAATATGATAGCAAATAAGTATAAAGTACGCCCAGAAATCGCAGAACATACTAAAATTGTAAATGAAAATACTCCCGAAGATGCTACTATTCTCATAATTGCAATTGACGATGAAAATGCAACAATAAATCATCGCGCTTGGAGATATTGGATGTTTTATGAAACAGCACCTAGAGCTTTGCCTGGTATTATTACATCAATAAAAAACAAAGATGATGATGGGTTGATTTCACAAGAAGATTTGATTAAACAAATAGGACATTATGATTATGTGTATATAGGAAATGCTAATGATGAGTTTTATACTAATTATGGGGACCTCTTTGATACAAATGAGATATTCAAAACAAAAGCACTTTTCAAAAATAATCCGGGAGAGATGCCGCAGTTGACATTGGTTAGCCATGTAACAGATTAAATATCTATTGTAAAAATAATTAAGCCAACATTGTAAGAATGGAATTCCAAATTATATAAGACTTGCATTTTGTGAGATAGCGAATTCAAACAGTAGGCTCTTATCACTACGAAACTGACACAAATATATCGGTCTTTAATTATTTGATTATCCACACCCCATCTACTACAATAAACATATGATAAAACAAATCCAAGCCAAAACAGCATTTTCAACCTTTCAAAACCCGGAGTACTGGTTTGGATGCTGATATAATATAAATCCATACAGAGGCTGTGAGCACCACTGTATCTATTGCGACTCCAGAAGTGAGTGTTACCATGTGGAGCACTTTGATGATGTGGTGGAAGCCAAGGTTAATCTACCAAATCTATTGCGTAATGAACTTGCAAAAAAAAAGAACAAAGGCGTCATGGGGTTTGGTGCGATGAGTGATCCATGGACGAAAGCAGAGCGCAAGATGAGACTGACAAGGCAGTGTCTTGAGGTGCTAAATGATTTTTCATGGCCGGTGCACTTGACCACCAAAAGCGATCTGTGTCTTGATGATATTGAACTTCTCTCAGAGCTTGCAAAGAGAAATTACTGTTGCGTCAACTTTACGCTTACCACCACAGATGATGTGTTGGCAAAAATCATCGAACCCAACGCACCGCTTCCATCGCAACGCATTAGTGCCATGAAACAGTTGCATGAAGCAGGGATAAAAGTGGGAACCATTATGACACCTGTACTCCCCTTTATCGAAGATAATGAGGATAACATACTACAAGTAATCCGTGGAACCCACAAAGCAAGTGGTACATTTTGCATCGGATTTATCGGGATGACCATGCGTGATCGTCAACGTGTATACTTTTACAACGCACTTGACAAGCACTTTCCCGGTATCCGCAGACGATATGAAAAAGCTTATGGAGACAACTATAGCTGTTCACCACCGGATCATCAGAAACTGACTCAAATTGCACGCAATGAGTGTAATAAACTCGGATTGATATTTGATATGAAAGACTTTTCTTTTCCTGGTAAAGATACAAGCCATCAAACCAGCTTTTTATAGATGAAATAGATATTCATACAATATATATTATTAATTCTAATTAAAACAAACTAAATCAGAAACGTTTATAGTTTCATATTACAACCTTCCTGCTCCGCAGAGCACATTAACTAATTCACATTGCAAAATAGAACTTCTGGATATGTGCCAGAAGTTACTTTAAGTTCTTTCGTTTGTGCTTTGAAAGTGCGAGTTGTAAAAGCAAAAACATTTCTAATTTCTCGTAATAATTTCCTTGCTCCGAAGAGCACATATATAAACTCACGGAGTAAAACAAAACTCCCGGACATGCGCCGGAAGTTTCAACATATGCTATTTATTATACTTAATTAGCACGAATTGTAAAATCATAAATATTACTGTTTTCTCGCAATAATCTCTCTGCTCCGCAGAGCACGTATATAAATTCATAGAGTAAAGCAAAACTTCCGGACATGCGCCGGAAGCTTCAATATATGTTATTTATTGTGCTCGGTAAGCGCGAATTGAAAAAAAGCACGAGAGAATCGAGTTTTTCACAATTCGTAAGACAATCGATTCAAATTCACTTTATTTGAATCGACTCCTACCACTTCTTCACAAACGCCCGACTATGATCGGTAAATGACCCCGTGATAATCATAATAATGTCTATGATCCAACCGATACCTAGGAGTCCGCCGGTACATAGATAGAGTATTCCGGTACCAATTTTCCCGGAGTAAAAGCGATGGATGCCAAACTCGCCGAGAAAGATACACAGAAGTAGTGTGATCGTTCTTGAGTTAGGAGATATCCGCATTACATTCGTCATTTTAACTTCCTTTCTTTTGGGATTTGTTTCCCAATATTCGTCCTTGAACTTTACCTAATATAGAGCCATGCACAGTTCCATGCACATCCCCTTTTATGACACCCAGTACAGATCCTTGCACATCACCATGCACAGAACCTTTGACAACGCCCAGTACTGACTGCACATCACCTTCGATGTCACCTTTGACAGAGCCCATTACAGAACCTTTGACATCGCCCTTAACGTTGCCGTGAACTGCACCAATGATATTACCATCGATAGATCCTTCAACGTCACCATATACAGAGCCAACGAGGTTTCCTAGTATGGAGCCATGTACCGTCCCATTAACACGAGCTTTGAGGTCTCCGTGATAGTCCCCTTCGATATCCTCGTCGATGACATGGTTTTCGTTCCAAGAATTTTTCACATCGTGAAAGGTATCTTCTATACCTTCTCCTAGTTTTGAAAATGCAGCTCCAAATGAGGTCCAGAAGTTTTGATTGCCACCGTCGCCGTAGGAGCGCTCTCCTTCGGGCGGTTTAACATCATCCATATCAATACCCAGTTCTTTGAGATTTGCGCGTGCTTCGTCCTCAGTTATTTTTTCTTCTTTGTACTCATTGAGTATGTCCATTATTTTTTGATCCATTATTTTTACCTCACTTTTTCTTTGAAGCCAGTATTTTCGCTGCTTCTTCAATAGTTATTTCGCCGGATTTTACCTTTTCTAAGATATCGTCTTCACTATCCATATATAGTCCCATTGTTTTTAATGCGTTATCTAAACGACTTTTGACTGTAGGATAGGAGATACCAAGTTGTTTACCTGTGTTTTGGATGTTGCCACGATTGCTTAAAAATGCAGTGATGAAAAGCAATTGCTTTTCATCAAGGTTTGAAAACGCACCAGTGCTAAAGTTGCCTTCAAGCTTTGTTCCACATGATGAGCAACGAAGCTGAGACACCACATAGTTTCCGCTGCATACGGGGCAATCATCGGGAATCGGGTAGGTTTTTGCCATAGTGTATTCCTCCTTATTGGGCTTTCTAAGTACATTATATCAAATATCTTAATAAAAACAAGGGAAAACATTGAAATAATTAATATCAAATCAAACATTAATAAACATATATAATGTTCACAACATATTATATTAATATAGTTTAGGTAGAAGAGAACTTGCAAAAACAGTGCAACTGTTATATTATAACTATAACAGTCAGAAGGGGAATGGAATGATTATTAAATTATTATTAGATAGTGATATACCGCTATACCAACAACTCAAAGATAAGATTGTGTACGCTATCGCAACAGGTGAAGTCAAACAAGGAGAGCAACTACCTTCAGTACGACAGCTATCCTCCAGCCTTTCAATCAATCTACATACCGTGAATAAAGCATATACACAGCTTTCTGTTGAAGGTTTTGTAACGATACTCAAAGGACGCGGCGTACTAGTGAACACAAAAGATATGTATGCTGCAAGCGATAACGATCGAAAGAAGATCTTTGAGCAAATTCAAACCATATGTGCAGAGGCAAAGTGTCGCTCATTAGATGCTGATGAAATAATAAATATGTGCAACAAAGCATATACAACACTAAAAGGAGACAATTAATGATTAACAACATGTATCTACTCACAAACTTGATTTCATTCTTACCGGTGATTATCATCTTTGCAATAATGCCATATATCGTACGAAAGAATATCTTGTTTGGGGTTAATGCCCCACGAGATTTTTACGCAACTAATACAGCAAAAAGCATGCGCAGAAACTATACATTACTTGTTATCATAGTAGGAATACTATTCTTAGGAATTTCATGCATATTACCAACTCTTGTATCAGAGAACTATCAACTTATGGTTATGATGGTATCACTTTTTGCATACATTGGAATCATTATGATTGCTTATGTTTCGATGTGGCGCAAAGCCAAAGGCTTGAAAGAGGAATTAGAATGGCAAAAACAAACACAACCGGTCGCAGTTGTCGATACTTCATTCTATACAAGCAAAATAGCAGTATCAACAAAATGGTTTATTGCATATATCTTAATTATCATTACAACTATTGCTTTAGGGTTTCTGTTCTATGATAAAATGCCGCAAAATGTTCCAATGAACACCACTTTAGATGGCGTTGTTACAAATTCTGCACAGAAGTCATATCAACTGTTGTTTTATCTACCGGCGGTGCAATTATTTATCACAATCGTATTTGCTTTTATACATTTTTCTGTGAAGCGTGCACGTCCAGAGTTGAATTCACAAGATGTAGAAAAGACCGTACAGCAAAACATCAAGTTTCGTTATGCATGGTCATGCTTTGTAGTCTTTGGTGGTATGGCATTGATACTAGTCTTTCTCGTAGCACAGCTTCAGATGCTTACTTTAGTTCCTTCAAACATTGGAATAATTATAACACTTTCATCTGTTGGATTATTGGTGCTCACAGCCATCTTATTAGCCGTAAGGACAGGACAATCAGGTTCTCGCATTCAAATGAAATCCGATGGAATCACAAAGACTATCGATAGAGCAGACGACAAGCATTGGAAGGCAGGCATGATCTACGTCAACAAAGATGATCCATCATTGTTTGTAGAAAAGCGTTTTGGTGTTGGGTTCACCGTGAATTTCGGACGTCCAGCAGGCTGGATTCTACTTGCGGTTATTGTCATTATCGTAATCGGTGCTATAATTATAGGTAAGTAGATAATCTGATCTTTGGAGGAATGCATATGAAGAAAAGAATAGCACCAATATTTATTGCAATCATGATCGCAATACTGATAATCCTTTACGCAGGCGTTGTATTTGTCATACTTTTTGGTATGGGACCATTGATGACAACCATCGGAATTATATTTGCAGTCGCAGGCACAGCGGTTGCTATTGCACTTATTGTAAATCTAAAAAACAGACTTAAAGAAATTAAGGAGGACGAAGAAAATGATTATAGTCAATATTGATTATATCCCAGGAAAGAAAATTGAAGTAGTAGGTATGGCCCGTGGATCCATCATCCAATCAAAAAATCTAGGAAAAGACATCATGAGTGGCCTCAAGACCTTGGTCGGCGGAGAGCTCACACACTACAGCGAAATGATGAATGAAGCACGTGCCAAGGCAACCAAACGCATGGCAGATGATGCAGCATCGCAAGGTGCAGATGCGGTCATCAATGTACGCTATGCATCCAGCGCAGTCATGCAAGGGGCTGCAGAGGTCATGGCATATGGTACAGCGGTGAAATTGTCAGACGCATAATAAGTTCAATACTAAAATAAGCAGTGAAATATGCTGCTAATTTTTTTGATTAATTATATTTTACAAACTACTACTTTCCTTTTTTTAAACCTTCTGACTCTTGCTCAAAGAACCCATGCATACAAAAAGCAATGGGGTAACATATGGTGTTGTGTTCCCGAAAAAAGCAGAACCTAGATATGCGAGCATAGCACAAAAAATTGATAATTCTAATAAAGACATTTTGCTTCTTTTTTTAATGAATTGAAGTAATATGTTGAACAGACAAGAAAAATAAGCCAATGCGCCAATGAATCCAATAGTTAAAATATAGTGCAAATATTCGTTGTGTACACGATTTGTATGTATTATTGACAAAGATAATAATTGACTATGATAGTTGTCCAAGCCAAAGCCAAATATGGGGAGTTTGGGAAAAAGTTTAAAAGCACCTGTCCAAAGCAACCATCTTTTTGTACCGGCATCAAACTTTCCTTCAGAAGATACAATGATTGCATTTATATCAGAGATAGTACGCATTGCCCCAATCCATAAATCGCCATATATCAATTGTACAAATATTAATGAGATGGTTGATATGATAAGTGGCAATAAAGAGACAATTAACTTATTTTCTTTCCGAATGATTAATGAAGTCACATAAATAACAAGGGCAATCATGCCACCAAGCATCGCTCCCTTACAGTTGGTTAGGAAAAGAGATAAAGATATTAACAGCAAGCCAACAATATGGATTTTCCTTTTGGTATTATTGCTTGAAATTAAATGATACGATGAAATGATTAAAGCGACTACCAAGTAATATCCATAATGATTGCTATTGATAAACATTGCTGATAAAGACGTGGTGTTGGAAACAATATAAAAAAGCCCATTGTATGATAATAAACCAATAATCGCTGCAATGTAGGAAACGTAAGAAAAGAGCAGCACTAGTTTCTTCATAGTCCTTTCAGTTGATACTGTATATGTGCCTAAGAAGATTGCAAAATATGCAATATAGGATAAATAACCTTCTCCGCGCCAATCACCCAGAAAAGCAATTGAGGGATTATCCGAAAGCAAGCAAGACACCAACATCCAAAGCATCATAAATGTAAGTGCTGATAGTTCAAAACTAATTTTACTTTTGATATTCTTAAAATACAGTCTATCTGATTTGATTTTCATGATGAAGTAAACTATTAAGAAAAGCAATATTAATAGACCAACTATACGTAGTGTTGTAGTATAATACAGAATCAATTTTTTGAAATTGTTTTTGAATATAAACGCACCAAGAGGAGATACTATAATAATTCCAATTAGTACAAATATTATTTTTTTAGGTTCAATTTTTATAGAAGAGTTTAATGATATTTTTCTATTTAATATATTATTCACCTAATATCCTAACATGACAGATTTAA
The DNA here is from genome assembly GCA_023139005.1 of Clostridiales bacterium. Classification (GTDB taxonomy): domain Bacteria; phylum Bacillota; class Clostridia; order Christensenellales; family UMGS416; genus JAGLOK01. The sequence continues at coordinate 9,479 of JAGLOK010000075.1, forward strand.
TATAATTATAATAGGGCTGTAATAAAAAAACAAATAACATATATTAAACCTAGAGATTGACAAACATTGACACAAAACTTTACCAATGATACAATCCATATATACAAATATTAGGAAGGTGTATTATGTCAAAATCTATGCCACTTTGGAAAAATGTAGTTTTTCATCTGCTTCCAGGTGCTGTAATTGCTGCAATTTATCTATTACTTAGCACTATAATAAAAAATGAACTTATACCAAAGATCTTAATTTTATACATATCTGGACTTTTTTTACTTCCTATTATGTATTATATTATGAAGGCATACTCACCTGATGGAAAGATTATCAAAGCAGTACAATATAGGAACAAGTTACCCTTTTTTAAGGTCTTGCTTTTTGGAGTTGTTGCTTTCCTTTGGGCTGCATTTATTGGGGTTGTATTTAATAAACTAGAGATATATATACAAATCAATTTGTTTGGATGGATGGCTGACAGTTTTGACTATACTGGATATTTTGTTAATCCTGATAGCTATCCAAAATACATGCTTATATTAACTTGGGCAGTCGGGTTGGTTACTACCTCTACATTATTGCCAGTAGTTGAGGAGATTTACTTCAGAGGATTTCTGTTAAGTAAGCTTGAAAAATACAAATTTGCAGCAGTTTTGATAAGTGCGTTATTATTCAGCATGTATCATATGATTTCGCCTTGGCAGATAGTTACCCGTTTTATAGCAATAATACCGATGACATATTTTATCTATAAGTATAAAAATATAAGCATTGGCATAGTTGCGCATGTACTACTAAATCTCATTGGTGACACAATATTACGAATACCTATAATATTCGGTTAATATATTATGCTAGTATCATTCAAGCAATTCCACAGTATGCGTGATTAGGTCAGTGTTTCCTAATGTACAAGCGTATATAGTTGATATAATTACTAACATTAATATAATTATATGCAATATTTTTTATTTTTCTACTAACAATATCAATTCATAAAACCTCAAACAAAAAAATTGACTGTATTTTTTTGGTCGGGAAACTGACAAATTTCATTTTGCAAACTGATTACATTTAATTGGTCAAGATTTAGCTCTAAGTATGATTCTGTATGCTAAAAATGTAATCCACCTTGAAGGTTCTTTTTTATTTGCAAATTCCCATTCCTTCCAAGGACGATACATTGATTGCGCAGTGAGGTGTTCATTCTCATGCATTTTTTCTTCCAAAACAGATAACATTTCTTTGAATCGTGTATCTTGGTGAAACGATTTGAATTTTGACAATACATCCAGCATATGCAAAATGTCAAACCAAATTAGCGGTGCTTTAAGCTTTTTGAAATCAGTGCCGATTCCAAAGAGATATTCTTTACGTATTTTTCGATCTTGCCATAGGTTTAATATAGACTCCACACTTTTGTTGATTACACCATCAAATGTATCTGTGTTAAATTCAGATAACAGCTTTAACATAATCAAATTAGCATAGGGACATGGATCCGTTTTTTTACCCGGACCTCTGAACTTTCCAAGATCACTATTTGCCATGCATCTGAACCCGTTATCATCTTGCAGATTAACCAAATATCTTGTTGCCCTCAATACTTCCGCATCCTTGTCCAATCCCATTTTAGCTAGTGCGTATAATATTGTTGGAGCATCACAAAACATCCAGGACATGCTATCTTGTCCTGTGCCACTAAAATGTGTCGGGATATTCATCAGTACTTGATATACACCATCATCGGATTGTGTTGTTCTGATTTTATCAAGTATTGATGGCATGTCATTGTCTGTAGCTTGGATTCCGACATCAGCAAGGAATGCAAGTTTATGTATGAGTTGACTTGAATCATTATGACGTTTCAATACATTTCCGGGCCACGTGTCCAAATCTGTTAAGATTGCGTTGAATAATGGCTGCGATAGGATTTGGTTTCTAGTTTTTGTGTGTGCATTCTCATCCAAACTTTCATTGAGCAAATCAAGACGAGTTCTATATGCAATCCAATCTTCTGTAGATAGTAACCAACTTGTATCAAGCATCATAACAATCCTTTCTTTAAAAACTTACATGTACATATCTTTATTCATTATAACGATTAACCTATATATTTCAAAGAAATACATGATAACTTGATGTCAAGAAAAGTAGAATAATTACTAAAACAACCCGTATTCACCACAAATAAATCATAAATTGCACTATAAGGTTGCATATTGTGAATAATTAGTCATAATTATCATTATATATATCACTTATATGGTTTCGTAGACATTGAAAGTGCTATAAGATATAATGCAAATGAAAATTTAATAACACAAGTCCTTAATTTTGTGTTAATGAGTTGAAGGGTTCGATTCCCTTGACGAAATGAAGGAGAAGATATGAAAAGAAGTCTATTTACCCTATTTGTTGTCGTTGTTTCCTTGGTGATACTGTTCACAGGATGCGCGACATTTTCTGATTCACAGGAAACACAAGAAACTGAAGCACCTACAGCTGAAGCTACCGCAACTACTAAACCCCCATCACAAGATATTGTCAATGAAACCGATGAAAAAGGTGTAGTGACCATTATTGATGTGCTTGGAAATGAACTCACATTACCGGAAGAGAAGCCAACCAAAATAATATCACTAACACCTGCCAACACAGAGATGCTCTTTGCATTGGGCTTGGGTGAATATGTTATCGGAGTCGATGAATACTCAAATTACCCAGCAGAGGCATCAGCAATTGATAAAGTAGGAGACTTCACAGGACCAAATGTTGAAGCAATTCTAGCTTTGGAGCCTGACCTAATCTTAGCTGGCAACAAATTGCAAATTGATGCAGTAACACAATTGAAGGAATTGGGACTCAACATTGCAGCAGTGGAAGCAACAACATATGATGAAATCCCTGCAAGCATCAAACTGGTAGGCGACCTTACCATGACACAAGATGTAGCACAACAGCTTATTGATGATATGAAGGTGGCAGAAGAAGCCATTATTGCAAAAGCCAACACATATGAAGGTGAACCCATTAGCTCTTATTATATATTAAGCGCAGGGGAATATGGCAACTGGACATCAGGTCCTGGATCATTGATTAATGATATGTTTGAACTTATTGGCGTACAGACAGTAACCAATATCGAAGGCGCTGTGCCATGGATGGACTTTTCATTGGAAACATTGATTACAGAAGACCCAGACATCCTGCTCATGTCAGGACATGCATTTTTAACCGTTGAAGCTTTGGTTGCTATGGATGGATACAAGGAACTAACCGCTGCTAAAGAAGGAAAAGTCTACATCGTCGATGGTGATATAACAGGACGTCCATCAGTACGTATCGTTGAAGCACTGGAAATACTCTACAATGCAATATATAATCAGGATAACTAGAACCAATATTTATCTATTTTAGAAAATAGTAAAGTGGAGAAAGATATCAAAGCACAAGCACAAAAAAAATTCCTCATAGGAATTATTATACTTGCAGTAGCCCTTGTCATAATGACAGGGGTATCGCTGCTTACAGGCGCAGGTATGGATATGAAGAAAAGCCTTGCGGCGCTTCTAGATGGTGAAGGCACTGCAAGCGTTATTCTATGGAAAATTAGATTACCTAGGATATTGATGTGCATATTAGCTGGAGCAGTATTATCTGTTTGTGGTGCAGCACTTCAAGGCTTATTTAAAAATCCGCTTTGTGACCCGCACATCCTCGGTGTTTCATCCGGTGCAGGGTTGGGTGCAGCGATTGCTATCGCATTAGGATTTACTTATTCATTTTTAGGTGTGGGCTCCATTACACTCATGGCGTTTGCAACAGGCATCTTGAGCATATTCTTAGTTACAGCACTTGCAAAATCCGGGGGCAAGGTATCCAACATATCGCTTTTGCTTTCAGGAATCGCAGTGGGCGCATTCATGGGCGCAGGTATACTACTTGTGATGCGTATGGCGCACGATAAAGCGGAGAATATCATCTTCTGGACTATGGGTTCCATGACCTTTGCAAGCTACAAACAATTGTTATATACAGCACCGATAGTAATTGTGACTATGACACTGATAATGTTCCACTCTCGTGAATTGGATATGCTCTCACAAGGTGAGACGTGGGCAGCAGAAGGCGGTGTCAATGTCGCGCTTACACGCAATGTCATTTTGATACTTGCAGCCATCGGCACTGCAGCAGTAGTTGCAGGCAGTGGTATTATTGGCTTTGTAGGATTGATGATACCCCATGTAGTACGCATGATATTCGGACCCAAGCATTCAAGGCTCCTTCCACTTTCAGCGCTATTGGGGGCAGTATTTTTGCTGCTAATGGATACACTTGCACGTATTATCATTGCACCACTGGAAATTCCAGTCGGTATCTTAACTGCAATGGTCGGTGCGCCATTCTTCATATATATATTGAAAAGAAGTGTGAAAAATGATTAAACTACAAAACACATCATATTCATACGGAAAGCGCTTTTCGCTTGAAAACGTATCTTTAGATATCCCTAAAGGCTCTATTACCATTTTGCTAGGACCCAACGGTTCAGGAAAGACAACATTACTCAATCTAGTTTCTGGAGGACTTCTTCCACAATCGGGTAAAGTACTCATAGACAATCAAAATGTATCTCACATGAAATCGCGCGTTCGTGCAAAGAATATCGCAGTAGTTAGGCAGTTTGTATCGGCACCATTTAACTATAGTGTCTTTGACATTGTCTCCATGGGACGATATGCATATAAAAGACGATTTGAAACGCTCAATAGTGACGATATCAAGATTGTTAGATTGTTCATGAAGGAATTGGGCATTGATAGTCTTCAAGATGAATATGTCAGCAAAATATCTGGTGGAGAGCTGCAACGCGTGTCACTTGCACGGGCATTGAGCCAACAGAGCGAGTACTTGCTATTGGACGAGCCGGTGAATCACTTGGACATACGCCATCGCTACGACATCTTAAATATCATCAAAAATAGATCCGAACAAGGACTCACCACCCTTTGTGTGCTACATGATATCAATCTTGCCATGCAATATGCAGACCAATTGGTACTCATGAAAGAGGGAAAGGTGTTGGACATACTTACACCCAAGCAAATCAACAAGGCAAAGCTCAGTGCGCTCTATGACGTCACAGAGCAAGAGCTTGCTACCATGATATTTGACAAAAGCATTTAATAATCCCTATAATTCATAATGATATACATTATATGCGCCTGTAGCTCAGCGGATAGAGCGTTCGGTTCCGAACCGATAGGTCGCAGGTTCAAGTCCTGTCGGGCGTGCCACGTCGGATCAAAGTCCGCGTCATTCATAAATCCCAAATGCAGTTGCAGTTGGGATTTCTTCATATTTGCTTCCTTGCTCCTCCTTTTCCACGCAAAGCGAAATGAGCTTTGCGTGGGCTCCATTGGTTTGAGTCTTTCAATTTCAAAGCTAGAGCTTCTTATTGAGGTCTAACGATTCTCTAAAAAATTCCGAGCCGAGCTCTTGTGGATTTTGAAAAGCAATGCTTTTTCATAGACTAAAACTATCATTATCAGGCACAGATTAAGAGAACTTTTTATGAGAATAGTGATATAATAACTACATTCTAATCTTACTGGAGCAATGTCCATGCAATTTATCAAACAACTAAATGATGCAGTAGATTATATTGAAAATAATTATACAAGCGAGATTGATTTTGAAAAAGCGGCAAAACTAGCCTGCTGTTCCACATATCATTTTAGAAGAATGTTTTCATATATCGCAGGAGTCACATTATCTGAATATATCAGAAAAAGAAAAATGACCTTAGCTGCTTTAGAATTACAAAACACTAATTCTAAAGTAACAGATGTATCATTTAAATATGGATATGATTCACCAACTGCCTTTAATAGAGCATTTAAAAGCATACACGGAGTTTCACCCAAAAAGGCAAAGGATGAGAGTGTTGTGCTTAAAACATATTCACCGATTTCGTTCAATATACAAGTTACAGGTGCAACTGAAATGAAGTATAAAATCATTTCAAAAGATGCTTTTAGAATAATCGGTTATAAGAAATATTTTGAGTTTGATGTTGATGAAAATTTAAAACAAGTTCCGAAATTTTGGCGAAAGATTACATTATCAGATAAAATACCAAAATTAGTTGCTAAAAATAATATAGTACCAATAGGTTTATTAGGTGTCAGCACATGTATGTATGGAACAGATTTTGACTATTATATTGCATCAGCATCGGATATGGAAATAGACAGTAAGATGGATGAATATATCATTCCTACTGCAACATGGGCAATTTTTGAATGTGTTGGAGCTTTGCCTGATGCCATGCAGGAAATGCAAAAAAGAATAATAACAGAGTGGTTTCCCACTTCAGGATATGAATACGCAGATGCTCCTGATATTGAATTATACTATAAAGGCAATCAAAGGACAGATGATTATAAATCCGAGGTTTGGATACCTGTTAAAAGAAAATAGCGAGGTAAAGGAATATGGAAAAAGAAGTTTATGCCTTTAAAGATTTTATAGAGAATGCAAGTGTTGAACATATCGGCTTTTTCACTGAAATCAATGACCTGTTGACATGCAGTGGTTATGAACCAAAAGTTGATATTAAAAAAAGTGGGTTTTCTGTATCATATATCAGCAAAAAAGCAAAAAGAACTATCATGAACTATGTATCAAGAAAAAAAGGAACATATATAAGAATGTACGGTGACAATACTGATAAGTATATGAGCATATTTAATGACATTCCTGACAGTATAGTTAAAGAGATTTCAAAAGCAAATGACTGCAAAAGAATGATTGATCCCAATGCATGTAATTCAAGGTGTAAAAAGGGGATAACCATTGACTTAAATGGTGAGATTTTGGGTAAATGTAGAAATTCAGCATTGATGTTATTAATAGAACCTGAAAAGTATAATACCATTATAACTATACTTGAGCATGAGGTAAGTGCCGGATAAAGAAGAAGTGTTAAGAAGATTGCCTGCAGTTGCAGCAGGGCATCTTACTGAAGGGAATGAAAATGAGTTTTCTGAGCTAATGGAATTGATAAGGACTCATATCTAAATAAAAGGAACTTCTGGAATTTGCTAAAAGAGTTATCAAAGCTCAACTTTGAGCTTTGATAACTAAATTGATATAAATACGTTTCTGCTATTTTTCAACTACAGGAAGCCATATTTCCCATTCATAATCATCATTCATTGCCCCTGGTGGAAAAGATTCCATGTTAGGCTTACTTTTATCCCTTTTGTAAGAGCTCGTAGGCAGCCATTCTGTAATAACTCGTGTGTATGCTTCCGGTACTAGCGCACCTGTTCTTGAACGAATGGTAAATACTGCCCATGTTGAAGCAGGAACTGGTTCTGTTTCCATGCCGTCGAGTATCGGCTTGCTAGCAAGTTCCGCACCGATAATACACCGCGCTCCTTTTTCAGATTTTTCATAAGAATATGCAGCAACCTGCCAGAAAGGTGCATGATAATAATTATTTTCACCTCCGCCGTTGTAAAGACGTTTGTCGTAATCGCCGGGACGGTCTAAAAACTCATCCCATATAGCATCGAGTTCCGTATCCTCCAGCGACTTACCATCTGAGTACCCCTTAAGCCCTATAATCTTAAAGCTTGCTTTTTTCTCAATTCTGAATTCCATTTCTCTTGCTCCTTTAATACTTATTTCAAAGGACAGCTTTGGATACGTCTTTAAGGACACGCCTTGCTTTTTTGCCATAGCAGGTGTTACATTGTGCATTGCCTTAAAAGCTCTAGTAAAAGAAGACTGGGATTCATAGCAGTATTTCAGTGCGATATCAACAAGACTTTCTGTGCTGTTTTGAATATCGAAAACAGCCAGCGAAAGCTTTCTTTTTCTGATATATTCCGAAACAGACATTCCTGCAATGAATGGGAATATTCGTGAGAACTCATAAACGGAGCAATACAGTACATTTGCCATTTCCTGATAATCAATATTGCTGTTTGTAATGTTATCCTCAATATAGTCAATAACTTTGTTCATCTTCTTCAATAAATCCATTGGCTACCTCCTAGTTAATAGTATAGAGAAGTAAAATCAATTAATCTTAACACCTGTTGCACAATTATGACAATAATCTTTCGTGATGAATATAATCTCATCGTGGCCCCAGTACTTCCCGAAAAGGGTGCATATGTTATAATAATATAGAGCTTTTGATGAAGAAACATAATACTATATGAAAACCATATAATCATTTATGAAATGGTGCCATTGGCTCTAGAAATTCTTCGGTCAAATGAGATGATTAAAGTGGTGCACTATCCCGGAGACGTATTATCCGCTGTGATTTGAGTGGACAGATCATATTGGAATAGCAACGAGGATGAAAGATTAGAAGTTACTATCTTTTTAGACAAAATCAAAGAGAGAATAGACACATTTATTGAAATATTTGATCCTTGAGAGAATAGTAATTTCAAAGAATCAAATCATACCATACACCTATAAAGCAAAATGCAATAGATTTTCCATTTCATATTGTGATAGAATATTGAACAATACTATATTTTGCAGATATTATATCCAATCATTATATTAGTATAGTTACATAGAGCATTAGCAGATAAAAACTCAGGAGTTGAATCGTGAAGGAACATTTAGACAATATAAAAAAAGCGCAAAAAATATTAGATGGCACAATCGTTAGAACACCACTCATAAAAAGCCCGTTTTTCAGAAAAGAAACTGGACAGCATGTCTATCTAAAACCGGAAAATCTTCAGACGACAGGCTCCTTTAAAATCAGAGGTGCATACAATAAAATTGCAACACTCAACAAGCAAAAAAACATAAAGGGAATCGTGGCAGCGTCTGCTGGGAACCATGCACAAGGCGTATCGTATGCTTGTGAGAAAATTGGGGTACCTGCAATCATTGTAATGCCCACGATAACTCCCGTAATCAAAATTAATGCTACCCAAAGCTATGGCGCCGAAGTGATATTGCATGGTGATGTTTTTGATGATGCATATGATTTTGCGGTAGATTTAGCAAAAAGAAAAGGATACGACTTCATACATCCCTTCGATGACGATGACGTTATCTATGGTCAGGGCACAGTTGGGTTAGAAATAATGGATGAACTGCCGGATGTGGATATGATTCTTGTGCCGGTTGGTGGCGGCGGTCTTATCGCAGGCATTGCATTGGCGGTAAAAAGCATAAATCCAAATGTTAAAGTCATAGGCGTTGAACCTGAAGGCGCGATGGCGATGCTAAAGTCAATGGATGCAGGTGAGATAATGTCTATTGATGAAATCAAAACATTAGCAGAGGGTGTTGCAGTGCAAAAGCCCGGTAATATTCCGTTTGAAATAGTGAAGGAATATGTGGACGATATTATCACTGTGAATGAAGAAGATATCAGTGAAGCTGTTTTATTACTTATGGAGCAGGATAAAATTGTCGCCGAGGCAGCTGGTGCACTTTCTTTGGCAGCACTAAAGCAGATAGATGAACAAGACAAGAAGATTGTCTGCTTGGTAAGCGGTGGAAATATGGATGTGGTTACAATCTCATCTGCTATCAACAAAGGACTTATTTCACGTGGTCGAATTTTAGGTATTGCGGTGGACCTGCCCGACAAACCAGGCCAATTAATGAAAGTATCTCAAATTTTAGCAACCGAAGGTGGCAATGTTATACAGCTAGACCATAACCAATTTAAATCCAACAATAGATATACCAATGTCCGACTAGAAATAACACTTGAAACCAGTGGGCACGACCACATCAAAAGAGTTATATCGGCACTGGAAGGTGAGGGATTCATTCTTCATAGGATATTTTAAGCGAGCATCCTAGAGAACTCACAATTAATAAACACACTAATCTAGGAGGGAAGCATTTTGATATATAAAGATATTATTGATGGAATGAAAAAATATGGTTCATCAGAAGAAGACATTTGTATCAGCACATTGGGTGTATCAAAAGAAAAAATATCTGAAACTGTAATAATTGCACCGTGGTGGAAACCGAGTGTATTTAAGAATTTCGAAGAAAATGCTAGTCTAATTTCAAAGTCCGAATCTTCTCATCCACAAATATGGGAGATTGAAATCAATAATACAAAAATATCATGGGTGCGAACTGGAATAGGTGCGCCGCTAATTATGGATGCAATATTAGCTCTAGGATTAACTCGTTGCACTCAAATAATCTTTGTGGGTTCCGTGGGTGCATTATCTTCAAATATTAATATAGGAGACATCGTAGTACCGAAATATTCAATATGCGGAGATGGTGCGAGCAGATATATTCTGAATGATAGTTTAGATGAAAAAGATGTTTATGGAATCAAGTCATATCCTGATACATCAATGAATGAAGCGCTTGTTAGTAATTCTAAAAGAATATGCAAAGATAAGAATGTGCACTTTGACACTGTAACTGCTTTTAGTATTGATACTATATTTGCGCAATATGCACATGTTGATGAGATAATAGCATCAGGCTGTGACACGATAGAAATGGAAACTGCAGCAGGGTTTAGTGCTGCTAAATTAGCTGGTATATCTATGTGTGCATTGTTTAGTGTTTCAGATAATACTGTAACAAAGAAATCTTTAATAAGCGGAAGAACAAAACAAGAGATGGATTACAGAAGGAAAACAAGATACGAGATATTTCCTGAAATAATAATAAATACGTTAAAATAGTATAGATATTTTTTTCGCTACTCCTTTTTCTCGCAATACTAATGCTTTGCGGGGACACCGACTCTGCTATATTAATTTAGAAAGAAATTGAACTTGTGCAAGTTTTTAGATTTTGAAGCAAAAACTTCTCACCTAAGTCTTACGATTCATCATAAACTCCGAGTAAGCTCTTGTGCATTCTATAGATTATCACCTTATTGAGAATTTGGCTTGTGTATAAGTGAAATCTCATGAACTTATTGTTCAGAATGCTTACTATGTTTATAAGTTAATGTTATTAAGAAGCTATTTATTGTATAATAAACTTATTCTAATATAGAACGAATAATTATAGGAGAAAATTATGGATAAAGGCTACTTATAGTTTAGTTTTTTCAGCATTATGTTTGATTTTTTCTTTGAGCTGGTATTTAGTAAATAGAGGCAGTAAGTATTGGCAACAAAATTGGGAGATGCATATTGAAGCACTAGAAGACTTAACAATAGGACCTTTATTAAAAACAAATAAAAACCCAAAAATATTTAAGCTTAGAAAAACATTCACAGCTTACCCCATTTCTGTATCAAAAGTAAATCAGGTTTTAAGCTTTATTGTAACAATCATTGGATTTATGCTTTTCACAAAAGAAGTATTTTTCGCATTTGGTATAGGTGATATTTTTACTGATAACATTTTAGTCACTAATACAATGATTCTTTTAGGAACCGTTTTTATTGGTATTTATTTACTTTTTATGTGCAAAAACAGATTGGCAGATATACTTAAAAAAGAAAATAAAAGTATATTTATTAAAAGAGGGTTTCAACCTATTGAACAAGAAGAGAAAACAAAAAAATAGACAATATATTAGTAGGTTGTATGCTTTTGTATTTCCACTCTACTCAATATTTCGTATATAATATATTGCAAGCTGTGTCCTATCCCTAAGGTCTAATTTATCCAATAGCACAGTCACATAATTTCTTACTGTACCACCGGAGATAAAAAGCTTCATACTAATTTCTTTGTTGTTATATCCTTTTGAAATAAGCTCCAATATTTCAAGCTCCCTAAGGCTTAAATTAAATTCGCTGACTTCTACCCGTTGCTTTTTTTCTTCTATCATGCCTTTTAGTTTTTCTGCTACTTCATCACCATATATGTTAGTGCCGGAGGCAACTGTTCGTATTCCGTTTATGATAACATCACTGGACTGATTTTTTAGCATATAACCTTGTGCACCGTTTTTTATTGCCTCTGATATGTATGCATCATCTTTGAATGTGGTAAGAATCAAAACCTTTACATCGGGATAGCCTTCTTTAATCAATGCAGTTCCTTTTATTCCATCTGTATTTGGCATTCTAATATCCATTAAAACAACATCAGGATTATGTTTTTCAACTTGAGTGAAGGCTTCTTGTCCATCTTTAGCAACAGCCACAACTTCCATATCTTCTTCACTATCTATTAATATTTTCAAGCCATCTCTGACTAATATATCATCATCAACTATTATTATTTTCATTTTTTGCCTCTCTACCTATCGGTATTATGCACTTGATTTTCATTCCTTCCAATGATTCAATTTTAAAGCTACCATCAAGTGACTTGATTCTATCGCGCATGCTTCTTATTCCTAAACTTTCTTTGATGTTAGTACAGCCGACTCCGTTGTCTGTAATCTCCATAGTCACTAATCCATCCGAACACGTAAACATAATCATAATCCTTTGTGCTTTAGAGTGTTTTGCTGTGTTTGTAAGTGCTTCTTTTAAGACGTATGAAAGTGCTTCGAGATATCTTTCTGGGCAGTTGGCAAAATTTCCATTGTAATCAAGTGTTGTTTCACAAAACTTATACTCATCAACAATCTTACTTATGTATTCTATTCCACTCTTATCATGTCTATACATGTTATGGACGGTCTGTCTTAAGGTTTCCAAAGCATCTTTCAGGTGAATGATACACTCCCCTAGCATTACAATTCCCTTTTTTACGTCCTTTTCCATTACTTTTCTTGAAGCTTGCAATTTTATTAATATACCTGCTATTTTGTGTCCAATATTATCATGCAAATCTCTTGCTATTCTATTTCTTTCCTTTGCTTGAGTTAACCGTTGCAGTTCCTTGTTAGACCTTATTAAGCTTGCCTTAGTTAACTCCAACTCATACTTTATTCGTCTTTCGTTATCTAAGATATCATGATGGCTTTTTTTCTTTCTTAAATTGGAGCGTATCATGTATGCAACAATAATAACAAGTGCAATGATTATCCATATTTCAATTTCATTTTCATATAATTTGAAGTAAATAAATTCACCTAGAAATATCACACCAAAAAGGTAGAGCTCTGTATAGAGTATATCAAATAGCAAAATTAACATCGCCCAAAACACATAATCCGTGTAGATGCCAATTAAGAAAATAATTACACCTTCTATTAACAATATGTAAGGTAGTATTTTCTTGTTTTTATCTTCAATTAATAATGAGACAGCAATGAGTGACATAATAAGAATAAGATCAATAGGGCTCACCTTACTAATAATCATAAATCTAAAAACAATATATGACGCAATTAGTCCTTTGGTAATATACTTCATAAACTTCTCCAAAAAGTTTTTAATAACAAACATGTAGGGATGAAAGGTTTATTTCCATCCCTTTATATGTTATCAGATACCTATAGTATTATCAATTTATACAGACTACTTATTACTTAATAGTTTTCTTAGTCCTATCCTGCTTATACTTAAGTAAACAACAGTAAAAGCGATTAAAACAACAATAGCAAGTGTTACTTTTTCTGTATTGTCATACAAAAGCACATCTCTTATTACATCCATAATCCATCTGGTTGGTAAAAATTTAGATATGTTTTGTACGACGTTTGACATATTACTTACATCAAAGTAACAGCCCCCTATCATAATCAATGGAGTGGTTGCGCACAGCATAAACCAATATGAGGCTTTTGAATTTTTCAAAATAGAAATCACCATTATACAAAAAGCAATTATAGAGATTGAAAATAGTATAATCATTAATAATATTAGAAGAAAGTTATTATTAAAACTGTAATCAAAACCGACTTTCAGAGTTGTAAGTAAAGATGCCACTATGATAATTTCAAGCACTATGTAGCTTAAAAAATGTTCGAAAATATAAGAGGCTAAGCTTTTTGGGGAAACCAAAATCCTTATAGTGGAGTTGGTTTCTTTATCAATTAATAAGAATGCAGCTAGTATAATCCCACTATAAATTATGAATTGAATCATAAACCCAAGCGCATCTACTGTTTTTTGTGAAGAATTAATCTCTATATTTTTTTGAGAGTAGGAAACCTCAAAATCATTTATATACTCTAGCTTCAAATAAAAATCCTCTTCACTATTGGAAATATTATATAAATTTACTGCATTGTTTAGATAGGCCTCTATGCTCATCATAAGAGGAAATAGCTTTTCCTTATTAATAAAGTAGGTATCTTCCAAATGAACATCTTTTCCGGATAATAATGCATTGGTGTATCCTTCTTCAATAGTTATAGTATATTCAACTTTTGAGTTTATTAATAAATCTAAAACTTCATTTTCATCACATTGTACTATGACACTACTTTTTTCAATTTCTCCAATTAATGCCTTGGTTAGCTTAGTATTGTCGTGGTCAAACACAGCAACAGTTGTCGGAAGGTTTCCAGTCCCTCCTGATACGAAAAGCAGTACAAACATAAAGGGAAGCAAGAATACTATTGCAAGTTTTATAGGGCTTGAAAAAAACACCTTAAGATTTTTTTTAAATACTGTCATTTATTTTACTCCTTTCAATAATTGTAAATATTGACATCATTACGATTGCAATAATAAACAGAAAAACCAGTCCTTCAAAAATGGTTTTTGTACTACCCCCATAAATGGTTGCAAAAAGAACGTTTTTTGCATGAAAGTTAGGGGAGACATAAGACATTATGGTGCTTTTAATAAATGGTGAAAAGGCACCTGAATATTTTGGCCAAAGAACTGACCCTATGCCCATAATTACTCCCAGTGAAGCTGTAACTGATTTTGTTAACTGAGCTGAAATCATTCCCAGTAGAGTAATAATAAAAGAAAATAATATGAATACCGTTAAAATTACTAAATAATTTCCATTCCAGTTCACACCAAGTATTAAGCTTGCCAGTGTTGCGATGACCACAAGGATAAAAGTTATATACAAAACATTTGCTATTGTTCTACCAGCAATAATATTAAAATTGGAAATAGGTGCTGTTTTTATTCTTGGGAAAATATTTTTTGTTTTATCATCTAAAATAGCATAAACTGCAATGATTCCCAGAATAGCTATCATTTGAAGCATAGATACTACTCCGTAATAGTCCAATCCAATAGGATTACCTTTTTCAAGAATCTTTGTTTTTAAGATTTTATTATTATATTGCTTTTCTAAGGTATTCATATCCCCTTGGTTTTGCATCACCATGGTTACTGTGTTGGCAGTTTGCGTGAAATTTGTTGCAATAGCCAAAACGTAGGATTCTGGATATACAGTTGAAACATTTATTGAGTTTTTTCCATCTAAGTAATATGCTTCAATGATTGTATGAAACTTTCCTTCTTCCAGCAATAACTGCACATCTTCGTTTTCATTTAAACATGTGATTTCAAGGATTTTTTTTAGCTCGTTACCCTCAAACATTTTGTCAAATTCATCTTTATAGGGGTGGTTCATTTCATTAATTATTCCAACACGCTCTTTTGAATTGACACCTGTTTTTTGCATGTTTTCCAGTATACTTCCTAAGAGGAAAATGACGATTAAAGTTGTTGCTATGATACTTAAGGGGATCCAAAAGGCTTTAAAGTTATTTTTTATTGTAAACATAAATATTGTAAACATAAATATTGTAAACATATTTTCTCCTCAATCCCTAAGTGTTCTGCCGGTTAAAGAAAAGAACACATCTTCGAGCGTACATTTTTTCATATTAACAGATACAATAGAACCCTTACTTTCATTAATGGCTAGAAGAATTTCATCAATATTTTTACCACGAAGCACTACAAGTAGTCTATTGTTGTCAATATATGCTTCAACAACTCCGTCAATCTTTTTAATTTTATCAATAATATTAAATGCTATATTTTCAAGTTCAATTTCAAGAGTGCTTTCATCAGATACCATGTTTTTAAGCTGGGCTTTAGTCCCGCTTGCTATTATTCTTCCATTATCCATAATATTTATATGGCTACATAAAGTTTCTACTTCCTCCATATAGTGAGAAGTATATATAATTGTTGCGCCTTGCCTGTTTAATGTGCGAATGGAATCTAGAATATGATTTCTGGATTGGGGATCAATACCAACTGTTGGTTCGTCCATAATGACTAATTTAGGACTATGCGCTATTGCGCAGGCGATGTTTAAGCGTCTTTTCATACCACCTGAATATTTTTTGGGCTTTTGCTTTCTCTTTTCCCAAAGTCCTACAAATTCTAAAGCTTTTTTGACTTGTTCTTCAAGTTTTTTGCCTTTAAATCCATAGAGCGATGAAAAGAATTTAACATTCCCATATGCACTCATGTTTGGATAAAAAGATAAATCCTGTGGCACTATACCGATATCTTTTTTGATATCATACGCTTTTTGCTTCATTTCTTTGCCAAAAATTTCTACACTTCCTGAATCATATGATGATATTGAAGTTATACAAGAAATCAAAGTTGACTTACCTGCACCATTAGGACCAAGTAAGCCTACTATTTGACCTTCCTCAATATCAAAATTCACGTTGTCCAGCGCTAACAAATCGCCATACCTTTTAACTAGGTTTTGTGTTTTTACTACTACCATAAATATTCTCCTATGTTATATTTGCTTAAGTATAATATGGATTCAATCTTAATTTAAGTGAGCAGAGTAATATTAATGATATGACAAATGTAATGTTCGGAAGATAATGATGGTATTTTGATGCATAAATAAAAGCAAACTGCATTATTAAATAAATCATTACAAGTAAGTAAAATAAATTACAGATTAGCTAAATTATAAGGATTTAGTAAAACTTGTTTTTTAATCTTTAACAATGATATAATTTGCTCAATCCTATATATACTATAGGAGAAAGGATGAACTATATGAAATATCAATTCACAGTAAATAAGATGTCATGTGAGCACTGTAAGGGTCGTGTGCACGATGCACTCCTTGCAATCAATGGTGTGGACAAGGTGGATATCGATTTAGGCACAGGAAGCGTTTCAGTTGAATGCAGTGGGGAGATTGGCCTTGACGTATTTGCAACAGCGATTGAAGAAGAGGGATATATCTTCGTGTGGAGCAATTAGGAAAGTATTGATGACGAATAACAAACAAAGAATCATCGTCGGCATGTCCGGTGGTGTGGATAGCGCAGTTGCAGCATTGCTTTTAAAACAACAAGGATATGATGTTCTTGGTGTCTTCATGAAGAACTGGGACGAGGAAGACGAAAACGGCGTCTGTGCAGCAGATGAAGACTATACATATGTAAGACAAGTATGTGCACATATTGATATCCCATTTTACAGTATCAATTTCGTAAAGGAATATGAGGAACGTGTATTTTCATATTTTATCGATGAATACAAAAAGGGCAGAACACCAAATCCCGATGTGATGTGCAATAAGGAAATTAAGTTCAAAGCATTTCTTGATTTTGCATTGAAGTTGGACGCACAGTTTCTGGCAACAGGACATTATGCAAGGGTGCAAGAAAAAGATGGAAAGCATTATCTCCTACGAGGTAAAGATAACAACAAAGACCAATCATATTTCTTATATACACTAGGACAAGCGCAATTATCAAAAGTTATGTTCCCGGTGGGTAACATCGACAAACCTGAAGTGCGTAAAATCGCGAGAGAAGCAAACCTACCCAACGCCGATAGGAAAGACTCTACAGGCATATGCTTTATCGGTGAGCGCGACTTTAAGAAATTCTTGCTCAACTACATTCCAGCACAACCCGGAGATATGGTGGATGTCACTACAGGCAAAAAGGTGGGCACACACGATGGATTGATGTTTCATACACTCGGTCAAAGAAAGGGTTTGGGCATCGGTGGACAGAAAACAGGAATTGATCTTCCGTGGTTTGTAGTGGGTAAGGATTTAGAAAATAACATTCTACTTGTTGCACAAGGAGAACATCCCATGTTATATAGCAGACAATGTACGCTCACAGACCTCAGCTGGGTGCAAGAAGCACCTTTAGGCGATGCGTTTAATTGTGCAGTCAAAACAAGGTATCGGCAGAAAGACATCGAATGTAGCGTTAAAATTCAAAATAATATTGCAACAGTCACATTCCATGAAGATACGCGCGCAGTAACTCCTGGACAGCATGCAGTTTTCTACGATGGCGAAATATGCCTTGGTGGTGGCATTATTGATACTGTAAAACGATGATTTCACCATATCAAGCGCGATTGTCTATTTCTTGTGTATAACTACCAATAAAACACACTTTTTACACTATATATTGATATATGAAAAACAAAATATATCGATTGAAAAACCACCCATTTTAATCTCAAAATCTTTTTTAAATAAATATAGTAATTTATGTTGACATGGCATCGATGGTTTGTTAATATAGACAAAGTCGCTCGAAACAAATGAGCTGACTTTCGCACCATGACAACCACAAAACAGACATCATGATAAAACATGGTGAGGTTTAAAAAACATGAACAAAAACCAAGAGATTTCAAAAGAGTTAAAGAATCAAACTAAGAGTTTGATCCTGGCTCAGGACGAACGCTGGCGGCGTGCTTAATGCATGCAAGTCGAACGAGAACCTCACAGTGGGTAACCACCGCGGGGTATCTAGTGGCGAACGGGTGCGTAACACGTGAGAAACCTGCCCCGGAGATCGGGATAGCCCAGGGAAACCTGGATTAATACCGGATACCCTCTTTTGATCGCATGATCGATTGAGGAAATGGTCCGCTGCTCCGGGATGGTCTCGCGCCCTATCAGCTAGTTGGTGAGGTAACGGCTCACCAAGGCGGAGACCGGTAGCCGGTCTGAGAGGACGATCGGCCACACTGGAACTGAGACACGGTCCAGACTCCTACGGGAGGC